>JAUZRX010000016.1 GCA_030949985.1 Acidobacteriota bacterium | reverse complement strand
GTTGTGATTCTTGCGCGTTGCGATCCTGACCTGCCTCGCCACCTCCATAGGCCCTTTGTTCAACCTAGTTGACCCCCATCCTACGTGTCTCTTGTAGGGTTGCGTCACCCTCGTCCGCGCGGCTAAAGGTCGGCGGACAGGATGGCGGACAAGCCAACGGGCTTCGCAGCCATTGCCGCGACGCTCGGCCAACCCAACACCACGTCGGCGGGTCCCGCAAGTCGGGCCGCAACGCCGTCAAGCTTCAGCGGTGCCCCGGTCTGGAGCAAGCAACCCTCGGGCCGTAACACGCCGAACGTCTTCGCCGGCCGCAGCACTCCGAGCACGGCCGATTTCGGAACCGCTCAGTCGAAACAACCGCACAGCCGCACGCCGTCGTTCTCCGCTCCGGTGCCAAGCCGCCATGCGGTGCATGATGCACGACCCGACGTCCGCGGCGCTTCCGAAGTCGTTCGTTTCTTGCGCGACGAAGATGCCCAACTGGACGACCGCTTGGAAGTAACCATTGTGCGACCGAACGGCGGCTACACCACGCACCTCCTGCGCGTCAGCGAATCCACGGAGCTGGAATGCCGTTTCGCGCACGCAGCGCTCGACGTCAAGCCCGTGTGCCTCCCGACCTGCGATTGGTCGATCGTCCACGTCAAGTTGTACCGCGGCGGCCGCGGCAACGCGCGCACTTTCGGTGTGGCCCCGCCACGCGACGGCTCAGACGCCGACGCCGCGGCTCGTTCAGACGCATCCGGAGTGTCGATCCACGACCTCGACGCCAAACTCCAACAGGTCGAGGACGTGTTGGGGGGCGATCGCGAAGCAACCGCCGCTTTGGCTCAACGACTCTCTAACCTGGAGGCTGACGTGCAAGAAGCCACGCTACGATCGGGCGACGCACGCCGCAAGTTTGTTGCCGACGCCGACGCCAAGAACGAGGAGTTACGACGCGCCCTTGCCGAGTCGCGCGCTCAGGTCGCCAAGCAAGACGACCACCTGCGCTCCCTCCGCGACGAAGTGGCCACACTCTCCGGGAAGTTCCGCGACGAGTGCGAGAAGCGCGGCGGGCAGTACGATTCTCTGCAGCGTTGTCTTGACGATGAACGCGCGAAGCGCAAGTCCATCACCGAGGAAGTCCAACGCCTGCGCAGCGCCGCTACGTCCGGCAGTGCCGGCGGCGACGCCAAGAATCTCCTTGCCGACACCGACGCCCAGCTCCGACGGCTGACCAAAGACTTCGCAGGCTTGCGCTCGGCCGTCGACGGCGTCGAACAACAGCAGAAGCGACAGGCGCAGCAGCGCGACGTCGCCGAGCGGTTCGACCGTGTGGACACCGAAGTCGCCAAGGTTGGCAGGCACGCCGACCGGCTCAACGCCGAAGCCGTCGAACGCCTTGAGGGCCTGGCGGAGACGACCGCTCGCCTCGCCGAACGGCTGTCGCACGTAGAGCAGCGACCGGCCGCCACGGGAGTGTCGCGGACGAAGCTGGACGAGCGAGTGGAAGACTTACGGCAGCGTGTGCTCGCCCTCGAAGCGAGGGCGCCGCCGCAGTCCCCCGGAGACGTTTCCCCCTCGCGCGCCTCGCGCGAGATCCAGTCGGACACCCGGGAACGCGCCGACCAGGCTTACACCCTGGCGCAGAGCGCTTTGAATGAGGCAGCCGAGCACGGCGACTTCATTTCGAACCTTCGAACGGTGACGGGGAATCTTCGCGCGGAACTTGACAGCTTGACCCGCGATGCCAACGACCGAGCACGAACGCAGCGCAGCCAGATCGCGGATCTGGCGGACGACCTGAAGGGCGTTGAGCGCGCCACCGCAGAAGTCCAACGCAAGTGCGATGAGCTGGGCCGAGACGCGCCGGAGGCGCTGCGCAACTCCGTCCACGCGCGGCGCGAAGCATCTGAAAGCGCAGCACAGTTGAAGGAGCTCCGCAGCCGGTCGGACACCGAGGAGGACGCCATCCGGGCGGCCTTCCGCCAGGTACAAGACCAAATCGAGCAACTCAACGCGAGACCCAGCCATGCCGACCCGCGACTTTCGATGGCCGGGGACGGGATCGACGATCTCGAACAGCGTCTTAGCGCGGCCGAGTCACACAAGGACGATGTGGACCTCGCCTTCGATGCCATTCAGCAAGAATTGGCCACGCTGCGCGATTCCATTGCCCAACAGGAGACGCGCTGGTCTGCCACCGCGGCCGCCCGGGCTTCGCGAGCTCTGGCATCCGACGACGACGCCGCGGCGGTGGCGAACCCTCGATCTCGGCCAATCACGGTACGCACCGGGACCGTCGAGTACTACCCCGGCGAACACAGCGGCGGCAACCTGGACGCCGTCAACCCGCTGCACCTCGCCACGATCGAATCCGCCCGGGAGCGCGCTATTTTCACCCGCGATTTCGCCAAGCCTTTCCAACTTTCCGCGGCCGAGAAGGCAAATTTCAAGGAGTCATCGCACTTGAAGTTCTACGAGGCTCGCGTGAAAGCGACGGCCGTTCTCATGCAGGAACATGAGCACACCCACCGTCCGATTCCATCTTGGGTCATCGGGGCAGTGAAGCCGAAGGTCGGTAAGGGCATCGATGTGTCTAACGGCGGCGTTTTGCGCGAGTTCATCCCTGACGCCGAATCGAAGGCCGAAGCCGACATCCACTTGACCGACGCGGTGCGTTGGGAAACTATCCTCCGCAATTACACCTTCCTCTGTGCCGTGCACGCGGCAGCGAAGGGCGCAACCGAGTGGACCAAGATCAACGTCGCTACGCATCATCTCACGCAAGCCGACACCGCCTGCGCGAACACGACCTCGCAAATCGTGAAGGACAACGCGCACGTGATCAAGTTGTACATCACTCCGGCCAAGCCGGACCCCGAGTCCACGCCCGCCGCGGCCGCCGCAGCTCCCGCTTCTTCTGCCTCAACGAAGCAGCCGGCACGCCCGGCAGCGAAGCAACCCGGGCAGCAAGGTGCGCCGCCGCCTCCGCCGCGCGTGTCTGCCAAGAGTTTGGCCGCCGCTGCAACGTCCGCGAGCGCTGCGACCGTTCCCCCACCACGTACAACGGGTGGCGCCGCAAGCACGCGCGCGAACTCGCCGGGGCGGCAGTCGACAAGCTCGGTGAAGGCTTACGCAGACCGTCTTCGCGCGAGCTCGACGGTCCCCGCGGATGTCGAGGTGGTGGGAAAAGAGAGCGGGGTTGTCGTGTGACGCCAACACGCAGCCCCGACCCACCAACAGGCGTGCACGTTCAGCAGAACAACAACGCAGCCGATCAAGGAACTCGAGGACCCGGGCGGGACCCGCGAGGTGAAGAGCAGAGCCGGCGCCGGCGGGGCGCAGGCGGCGGCCTGGCAAGTGTATCTGTCGGCGGCGGCGGAGGCTACCCGAACGCAACGTTCGCGCGCAACCTCTTCTTCTGCCCAGTCCCGGTACCATGCCATGGCAACTATTTTGCAGTCGAGCGCGGCGCCGGATACCTGGCGCAGGCGTTTGGCGCAGACTGTGCGGTGGACGGACGACGATGCATTGGACCAGCTGGAAACGGTGATTTCTTCGCGCCGGGAGGAGGTGTCAGCTGGTACGGTGCGCAAGGACATCTCGGGCCTCAGATGGAGTCTGGAGCGCCAGCTGTCGGGCGACATGGCGGCCCCGTGGAGTGCTTTGCTTTCGGATCTCCAAGCTGGCCTCCGACGCGTGGCAGCCACTACGCCGGAGAAGAAAGCGATTCCCATCATGTTGGCGGAGCTGCGGCGTGCGATCGCTGGTCAGGATACAAGCGTTCGACTCCTGGCCATCATCACGTACCGGACTGCGAGCCGAGTGGGCGACTTCCTCTTTCTGGGGCCGACGAACTTCCGCATCGTCAACGCGACGGTGCTGTTCATCAGCTTTTCGATCACCAAGACGAACCAGGAAAACGAGTCGCGAGTGGATCACCAAGTGGAGGTGCAGGACGCGGCGGAGATCATCCGTCTCCTGCGCACGATGCGCACATCGCGAGTGACGCATCCAACGTTGAAGGTAGAGCTGGAAGTGTACTTCACGGACGCACATCGGACGAAGCTGCAGAAGTGCCTCGCGGCATGGCCAGTCACGCCAGCCAAGCGCAGGCAGTGGCAACAGCTCCGGCCGGCGAACCCGTTGATGACGCACTATTCCCTTCACTCCCTGAAGCGGGGAGCGGCGCACCGTTTGTGGACGGCGGCCGCAAAAGGCGAGATTCCGCACACGACGGTCATGACGATGCTCAAACACAAAGACGTCGACACGACACTCGGGTACGCACCGGACCCTCGTCTCGTCGCCCAAGCGATGGGCACCCCTCTGGCGTCGCTCATCACGCGTCAGTAGGCGGACACCGGCGACAGCGAACACTCCAACGACGCGCGCGCGAACCTGCGACGGTTCTCGCGAACCTGGTGGCAACTGCCGTTGACGAGCACGTCAAACACGGCAAGCAGCAGGTGCCCGCTGGAGGGGTTCCCCAACCGCCCGCGAAACCTCGTCGACACCCCGACGACGAGATTGCCGCGGCGCTGTGCAAGGCCGAGTGGGTGTCTGAATTCGACAAGTTGGTCGACTCATCGTTGACGGAGAAGCAGTTTGGTGTATCACACATCAACCGGCGTCATCGGCGAACAAAGGTGGCGCAATCGGCAGACGAGTTGAAGCTTGCGTTGCACGCGAAGAAAGTCGGCGGCCTGAAGCTCCAAGTCGTGCGCGAGCGTCTCAACGACGCGGAACGCATGCGCATGGACCAACTTCTTACCATGACTTGTGTTTCGGTCGGTGGCCGTCATCGCATGAAGGCACCCGTCGGGGACGCCAAGGAGCTGGAGGCGGCCGGCTACTGCGAATGGTTCGATGTCAACGGCAAGTGCAAGTTCTCTGCGGTCGATTACTTCTCCGTAGTCGAGGCGGCAAAGAACAGACGGCGGCCGATTTTCTGGCCGCGAGAGTTACTGAAGACGTCGCGGTACGCATCAGAATTCTCCCTTCATTCGGTTCACGATTACCGGCGTTCCGTGCATGATGGCTCGCACGCATGTGCGTTCGACCTTGCCGCTTCCTTCGCGCAGGTCGACCTCCCATCAACCGCCAACCTAGTTTTCCTGGACGAGAACAACCAAGGATGGCGACTGCGACGCCTCCCTTACGGCATCGATGTAGCCCCGGAGATCATGCAGATCATCGTCGACGGGCTCGCTCAGGCAGCGAAACGTGAGAGCAAGACTAACGTCCACATTTACGTTCACATCGACAACGTCATGGCGATCGGTTCTGAAGAAGCCGTTCACCGGTGGCGCGCCGTTTTCCTCGAGATGTGCAAAGCAGCTGCCGTCACACTCAACGACGAACCCACGAACACGGTCAAAACATCGACCTCCTTCGCGGGCCTGGAGCTGGACTTTGCAAACAAGACGGTGTCATTGCGACAGCAATTCATCGACCGACTCGCCCCGATCACCGAGGCCACGACCAACCAAGACCTAGAGTCGACCATCAGCCGTTTCATCTATGGCTGGGCGGCGACCGGTCGCGACTGGTTCGACGTGTACTTTGCCATCAAGTGGTTCCGGCGACGCCTGTCGGCGCTCTCGCGCAACGTCGTCAAGTGGCAGGATGCAGCTGATCCACCCCCCTGCGTGTTTGCCGCCCTCAACGGCGCGATACACAAGCTCCGCATCAACGAACCATCGATGGTGCGAGCACGGGAGGATGCGTCAGCATCGCGAGGCATCCTAGCAACCGACGCTTGCCTGAAAGGCTGGGGAGCCGTGCTTCTCCGGCCCGGCCACATGCCTTTGGCCATCGGCGGCGTTTTCCGCGAAGAACCCCCGAACATCGGTCAGGCCGAAACGGTCGCGGTGATCGGCGGTGTCACACGTTTCGCCGACGAGCTCGCCGAGCTCGGGGCTTTCACTCTGCTGATTGACAACACAAGTTCACAGCATATGATCGCCAAGGCTGAACGCGGTGACATGCCTTCGGGGCAAGCAAGCACTGGCGACTTAGCACTCCAAGTCGTGCAGCTGGTACGCAGCATTGGTTCCACCATGTACGTGGCGCGTATCTCGACAGGCGACAACATCGCCGACGAGGTCTCCCGCGGACAACCGATTGATCTGTCAAAGATCGAAGCTTGCGTCAAGGCTAGTCTCCAGTGGAGCTCGTTACTAGCGGATGGGTCTAACCGGCGGAGGGGTGACGGAGCGCGGACACGACGTAGCCCGAACTACCCCAGCGCAAAGCAGACCTAACCTGTACCGTCACGAAGTGACAACCGAGAGTCAATCTCCCGCGTGTGTACTCCCTTGTTTGGCAACGTGTATCTTCTCCCTCCTCTACGAACTGCATAGCGCATGAATCACACAGCCCGAACGTAGGCGCTCTCGTCCTGAGAGCCTGCGTTAGGGAAGTGTAAGCCGGAGTGAGGGCTGTTGTGATTCTTGCGCGTTGCGATCCTGACCTGCCTCGCCACCTCCATAGGCCCTTGTTCAACCTAGTTGACCCCCATCCTACGTGTCTTTTGTAGGGTTGCGTCACCCTCGTCCGCGCGGCTCGGTTCTGAAGAAGCCGTTCACCGGTGGCGCGCCGTTTTCCTCGAGATGTGCAAAGCAGCTGCCGTCACACTCAACGACGAACCCAC
>JAUZRX010000015.1 GCA_030949985.1 Acidobacteriota bacterium | reverse complement strand
GCGCTCGGCTACACGTTCAAGGACCGCGGCAAACTTCACCAGGCCCTCGTGCACCGTTCCTATGCCCACGAGCGCGACCTGGACCACGACAACGAACCGCTCGAATTCCTCGGCGATGCCGTGCTGGGATTCCTGGTCGCCGAACGCATCGTTCGCCGGAGGCCCGACATGGGGGAGGGGAACATGACCCGGCTGCGCTCCTCGCTGGTCAACACCCAGAACCTGGCCGAGGAGGCGGGCCGGCTGGGACTGGGCTCGGCGCTCTTGCTGGGCAAGGGCGAGGAGGGCACGGGAGGCCGGTCCAAGCCGGCGCTGCTGGCCAACGGTTTCGAGGCGGTCATCGGCGCGCTGTTTCTGGACGGAGGCATTCGTCCCGTCCGGACCCTGGTCCGCAGACTCTTCACGAAGCGGATCGAACAGTGGCCCACCGATCACGCTTCCCGAATGGATGCCAAGACTCGCCTCCAGGAATTCTGCCAGGCCCGGGGATGGCCCCTGCCGGTCTACCAGGTCGTCCGGGAAAGCGGCCCCGACCACCAGCGGCGCTTTACCATCGAGGTGCTCGTCCAGGGGCGGAGCCGCGGCCGCGGCAGCGGAACGGCCAAACGCCGGGCGGAGCAGGCCGCGGCGGCCGACGCCCTCGAGCGGCTCGGCCGCTCCCGCGCCGAGGCCAGCACACCTGCACGGCGCAGGCACTGACGGCCCGCTCGAAAAGACTCTCGCGCGCGAGGAGCGGGCCTCCGGCGACCCCGGTCTTCAAAGGGGCTCTTCCCGGTCCTGCTGGTCCATCCGCTCGAGGAACTCCGTGCCCACTAGGCACGGACGGGGTTTGGAACCGTCCGCCGGCCCCAGGATGCC
The DNA here is from genome assembly GCA_030949985.1 of Acidobacteriota bacterium. NCBI lineage: Bacteria > Pseudomonadati > Acidobacteriota > Acidobacteriota bacterium. The sequence continues at coordinate 213,430 of JAUZRX010000015.1, read as the reverse complement.
TTCCTCTTCCATCTGGTCGACGATCCGCGCCGCCCGGGAGTAACCCAGGCGCATCTTTCGCTGCAGGAAGGAGGTCGAGCCGTGCCCGGTGGCGATCACCAGGCGCACGGCCTTGCGGTAGACCGGATCCTCGCTCGCTCCCGCTGAACCCGGGCCCGCGCCGTCCCCCCCCGCGTCGGGAGGCTCGGCCAGCACGCTCTCGTCGTAGTTGGCCTTGGCCTGCTGCTTGAGCCAGGCCACCAGCCTCAGGCCTTCCTGCTCGGAGACCCAGGCGCCGTGAATCCGCAGCAGGCGCGACGAGCCGGGGGGGCGGTAGAGCATGTCGCCGGCCCCGAGCAGTTTCTCGGCCCCGGAAGCGTCGAGGATGGTCCGGGAGTCGATCTTGGACGCCACCCGGAAGGCGATGCGGGCCGGGAAGTTGGCCTTGATCGCACCGGTCAGCACGTCCACCGAGGGCCGCTGGGTGGCCAGCACCAGGTGCAGACCCACCGCCCGCGCCTTCTGGGCCAGCCGGGCGATGGCCTCCTCCACCTCCTGGCCGGTGGTCATCAGCATGTCCGCCAGCTCGTCGACGACGATCACGATGTAGGGCAGGGGCTCGGCCCGGGGCGCTTCCGCTCCATCGGGACGGGGCAGGCCCTCGAGGGCCCGGGCCACCGCCTTGGGGTCCTTGCGGTAGAGGTGGTTGTAGGCGTCGAGGTGGCGCACGTTGCAGGCGGCCAGGATGCGGTAGCGCCGTTCCATCTCCCGCACGCCCCATCGCAGGGCGTTGGCCGCCAGCTTCATATCGGTCACCACCGGCACGAGCAGGTGGGGCATGCCCTCGTAGATCCCCAGTTCGAGCATCTTGGGATCGACCAGGATGAATTTCACCTCGTCGGGCCGCGCCCGGTAGAGGATCGAGGAGACGATGGCGTTGAGGCCCACGCTCTTGCCCGACCCGGTGGAGCCGGCAATCAGCAGGTGGGGCATCTTGGCCAGCGACGCGCAGAAGATCTCACCGTCCTGGGTCTTGCCCAGGCCCAGCGTCAGCAGGTCCCTGGGGGTCGTAAAGGCTCTCGACTCGACGATTTCCCGCAGGGCGATGACTTCCCGCTTGCGATTGGGCACCTCCATGCCCACCGCCGAGCGTCCCGGGATTCGGGCGATGCGGACGGACTCCGCTTCGAGCCCCAGGGCCAGGTCGTCGGCCAGCCCCGTGATCTTCGAGAGCTTGATGCCCGCCTCGGGGCGGAATTCGAAAGTAGTCACCACCGGGCCGGGGTGGATCTCGGCCACCTTGCCGCCCACGGAGAACTCGGCGCATCGGCTTTCCACCTGGCGGGCGGTGGCCAGCAGCTCCTGTCGGTCCACCGGCTCGCTCTTGGGTGGTGGCGCCAGCAGCTCGGGCGGCGGCAGCCGGGGACGAGCGGTTCCGGGCAGTTCCACCGGAAGCCGGGCCTGTCGCGGGGCCGGGGACTTCCGCTTGCGGCGGGACGCCACGGCGGACCCGGCAGCCGGCTCGGGGCGGTCGACGATGGGAATCGGCTCGACCGGGTCCTCCGCCTCGGCCACCGCCTCCACCGGCTCGCGCGGGAGAGGCGAGGGGCGCGGCCACCAGCGCCGCAGCCGTGTCATCCAGTTGCCGGGACGCAGCCGCCACCACGGCTCCCGGGCCCCACGCACCTTGGGGGTGGAGGCCGGGCGCGAGGGCCGACGGGCCGAGGCCATCGAGCGCCGCATCCACCCGAGCCCCAGGGCCACACCGCGCCGGAGGAGTTCCGCCCCCTCAGCGGTGGACTCGGCCAGGGAGGATCGGGCGGCCAGGGCCAGGCCCGCGAGCATCACCGTCGCCGCCAGGATCACCGCCCCCACGTCACCGAAAACCCCCTCGAGGAAAGTCGCGACCATGTGACCGCCGGCGCCGCCGGCGAGCAGCGAGGCCTGGCGGAACTCGATCCGCCCCACGATCAGGGCCAGCAGCAGGGAGGTGGCCAGCCCCACGGCCCCCAAACCGGCCACGGCGCTCCGCCGAAGGGGCTCCTCGGCACCCCGCAGGCGGCGCAAGGCGGCGGCCAGCAGCATCAGCGGCAGGAACCAGGCTCCCAGGCCGAAGACCTCGTAGAGCAGGGCCGCGGCCTGGGCTCCGGCGGGACCGATCCAGTTGCGCGCGGGTCCCGGTCCGGAGGTGAAGAAGGATGGATCCCGCGGCGAGTAGGTAGCCAGGGCGATGACCACCAGCAGGGAAAGACCGGTCAGGACGATCCCGGCCATCTCCCGCCCCTTGGGCTGGTCGAGGAATTCGCGCAGTCGCAAAGTCTTCCCTCCGGCCCGGCGCCGTCCCGAACGGCCGCCCCCGGGCTGTCCCGCGCGGGCGGGCACGACGACTCCGGGGTGCGGACCCCACCCCGAAACTCCTTCCGTGCGGAAGATCCTAGCGCTGTTTGAACAGAAATGGAATGGCCCTCTCCGGCTCGTGGAGGCCTGACCATGGTCAACCCCTGTTCAGGCCACCGGAAAGCGCTCAGCGGAGCCAGAAAAACCAGACCAGGCCCGCGAGAAGCAGGCGGTAATAGCCGAAAGGGGCCAGGGAGTGCCGGGTCAGCCAGGCCACGAAGCCCTTGACCGCCACCGCAGCGCTGGCGAAGGCGACCGCCAGGCCGATGGCCAGGGCCAGGGGACCCACGCCCTCGATCAGGGTTCGGCCGTCGGTGAGCAGGTCGAGAAAAGTCGCCCCCCCCAGGGTCGGCAGCGCCAGCAGGAAGGAGAACTCCGCGGCCGCCACCGGAGTCAGACCGATCCCCAGGCCCGCCAGAATGGTGGCCAGGGAGCGGGAAGTGCCCGGCCACATGGCCAGGCACTGGGCCAGGCCGATCAGCAGCGCTTGGCCGGGCCGCAGGTGCTCGAGGGAGGTCCCCTGGGCGCTGCGGCGGCGCTGGAGCCCGCCGCTGAAGACCATGGCCAGGCCACCGAGCCCCAGGGCGGCGGCCACCGGGGTCGGGTGAAAGAGGTAGGCCTTGATCAGGTCTTTGAGCAGCAGGCCGATCACCGCGGCGGGTAGAAAGGCCACCACCAGGTTGATCAGCAGCCGGCGCCCCGCCGGATCGCGACCCCACAGCCCGGCGAGCATCTGCCGAACCCGCTGGCGGTAGAGTCCCAGAACGGCGAGGATGGCCCCGGCCTGAATAACGATCTCGAAACTCTTGACCGCGGGGCTCTCCCCCAGGCCCAGCAGTCGAGAGGTGAGAATCAGGTGCCCGGTGGAAGAGACCGGCAGGTACTCGGTAAGCCCCTCCACCAGACCCAGCAGGGCCGCGTCGAGGGGCGTGACGGTGATCGGCATCATCGGCTTTCCTCTTGCTTGTCCAGCGCCGGACCCGGATCGAGAATCACGACCACCTGGGGCCGGTCCCGTCGACCCGAGCGCAGAAACCTCGAAACGCGGCGGGCCACCAGCTCTTCGAGGCCCGGATCGGGCCGGCTCACCCCCTCGAGCAGGGTCCGGACCATGGCCTCGACCCGCCCGGAACGGCCGGCGTCTCCCTGCCACTGCGGGATGCCCAGCGCCTCGGAGCGGATCCGGGGCTCCTCCCGCCCCGGATCCCAGCTGGCACGCACCACCACCACGCCGCCCTTGCCCAGGCGCCGGCGATCCCGGATCTCTTCCCGGGCCAGGTGGCGGCCGGCATCGTCCAGCACCCGGGGGGAGAGTTCCACCCCCTCGCCCCGTCGGGCGGTGGAGGCATCGAGAAGCAGGCTCTCGCCGCGCTCGAGGATCTCCACCCGCCCGGGACCAGCACCCAGGGCCCGGCCGAGTTCCGCGCAGCGCTCGAGATGCACCCGGTCCCCGTGGATCGGCAGGAGGATCTCCGGGTGGATCCGGGCGATGAACTCGGTGATTTCTTCCCGGTTGCCGTGGCCCGAGGCGTGGAGCCGCGGGTCGTCCCGGGCGCTGACCACCGGGCAACCCAGCCGCAGGAAGCGGTCCTCGAGAGCGCCGACCTGCACCTCGGAGCCGGGAATCGTGCTTGAAGAGAGGAGCAGCAGATCGCCGCGTCCCACCGCCACCCCGGGGAAGTCGCCGCGGGAAATCCTGGACAGCGAGGAGCCGGGCTCCCCCTGGCAGCCACCGGCCAGGTACAGCCGGGCGGCCGGCGGCTCCCGGGCCAGTTCTTCGGCACTCACCAGCAAACCGGGAGGGGGCGCCCAGCTCCCCATGTCCACGGCGCGGCGCAGGACTTCGTTCATCCGCTGGCCCAGGGGAGCGACCCGGCGCCCCGCCGCCCGCGCCACCTCGGCGACCGCCTCGAGACGGTGGAGATGGCTGGCGAAGGTGGAGACCACCACCTGGCCCCGAGCGCCCAGGATGTGTTCTTCCAGGGCCGGTCGCACTTCGCTCTCCGACCGGCTCCGGCCTCGGCGCCGCGCTCCGGTGGAATCCACCATCAGCACCCGTACCTTGCCCCGGGTCAGTCGGCGAAACGCTTCGAAATCGGTGGGCGCGCCCCTCCACGGACGGGGATCGAGCTTGAAGTCGCCGCTGTGGACCACGCTGCCCACGGGCGTCCGGATCAGCACGGCCCGGCTCTCGGGAGCCGAATGGGTCACCGGCAGCAGGTGAAAGGCGAAGGGGCCGCACTCCACCCGTTGCCCCCCGTCGACCGTCCGCCCGACCAGGCGCCTGCCGGTGACCTGTTCGTAGCGGTCGCGGGCGGCCGCCAGGGTCCAGGCGGAGCCGTAGACGGTCGCCCCCTGCCAGGCTGCGGGCAGCCAGGCCAGCCCCGCCGCGTGGTCGTCGTGGGCGTGGGTCAGAACGATCCCCGCCAGGCGCTCGCAACGGCCGACCAGCGGTTCGGCGTCGGGCACCACCCGGGTGGCTCCCACCGGCGCACCCCGCGGAAACCCGATGCCGAAGTCGATCAGCAGCCCCACCCGCTCCCAGACGAGCAAGGTGGCGTTCTGCCCGAACCCGCCGCTGCCGCCGACGGAGACGATCTCGAGAGCGCTGTTCATCGGCGGGATTATCCCACCGGCCGGGGAGGGCGCACCCCGCTCATCGGGACGCCCCGGCGATGGCGTCCAGTCGCCGCCCCAGTGCGAGCCAATCCTCGGCGGGCACCGCCTCGGCCCGGGCGTCGGCGGGCAGGCCCCGGCCGACGAGGAACTCCCGCACCGCCTCCTTCCAGGGTCCCAGGTTGCCGGCGAGGGTCTTGCGCCGGTGACCGAAGCCGCGAAAGAGCCAGCGCTCCAGGTTCTCGACGTCGCCGGCGGCCAGGGGGGCCCGGGGGTCGACGACCAGGCTGAGCACCGCCGAATGCACCTTGGGCCGGGGCCGGAAGAGGGAGGGAGGCAGGGCGAGGAGCCGGCGGGGTCGGCCCCGCAGTTGACTGATCACGGCCAGGGGCCCGTAGGCCTTGGTCCCGGGCCGGGCGAGAAAGCGATCGACCACCTCCTGCTGCAGGACGACCTGGAAGTCCGCCACGGCCGACACCCGCAGCAGGCGTCGCACCACGGCGGTTCCCACGTTGTAGGGCAGGTTGCCAATGACGCGAAAGGCGCCGCCGAGTTCTTCGGCCAGGGCCTCGAAGTCGGTCTCCAGGGCATCGCCGAGCCGCACTTCCAGCGCGGGCGACGCTCCCAGCTCCCGCAGCAACTCTTCGTGCAACAGGGGGTCGATTTCGAGGGCCACCAGCCGCCGAACCCGGGAAGCCAGTTCCCGGGTCAGGGCACCCCGGCCCGGCCCGATCTCCACCACGGGCAGGGCCCGTCGCTCGCCGGCGACGTCCCCCAGGAAGAGGTCGACCAGCCGGCGGGCCACCGCGGGCGAGGCAAGAAAGTTCTGGCCCCAGCGGCGGCGTGCCGGCGGCCAGGACCCGGGACTCGAAGGAGGCATCGGCTGGATCTCGGGCCGGTCGACGGGGATGTGGACCGGCACTCAGGGATTGTCCACCAACCGCTGGGGATCGACCACCAGCGCCACGCCGCCTTCGGGGAGAACGGCGGCCCCCGCCCAGGGCCCCTGCCGGTCCAGGGGCGGCCCCAGGGAGCGGACGACCAGTTCCCGGCGACCGGCTATCTGGTCCACCTTCAGACCCACCCGGCCCCCTTCGCGCTCGATCACCAGGCAGGCGGCGTGGGGGTCGGGGGGAGCCGCCTCCCGGAGCCCCAGGCGCCGGGACAGGGAGTCGATCTCGTCGGGGAGGCCCTCGGTGACCGAGGCGGGTTCCACGCCTTCCAACACATGACGGACCGTGGTCACGGGCACCGCGAAACGATGTTCGCCACAACGCACGAGAAAGACGTCCACCAGGGCGACGCGGGTGGGAATCTCGAAACTCGCCGCAAAGCCGCCACCGGGGCGGCTGGCCAGGTGCAAGCGGCCGCCCAGTCTCTCCACCTGGGCCCGCACCGCCGCCAGCCCCACCCCCCGACCGGCCAGCAGGTCGGCCCGCCCCCGGCCCGACATGCCCGGGGTGGCCAGCAGCCCCAGCGCCCGGCCCTCGTCCAGGCGGTGATCGGCGCCGGCGGGCAGGACCCCCCGCTCGACAGCCCGCTGGACCACGGCGGCGGCCTCGATCCCCCGGCCGTCGTCCCGCACCACGAAACGGACCCGGTCCTTGCCCGCACCGATCTGCAGGTCGATGCGACCCCGTTCGGGCTTGCCCGCCCGCAGGCGCTCTTCCGGCGCCTCGATGCCATGGGCCACCGCGTTGCGCAGGAGTTGCCCCAGGGGATCGACCAGGCGCTCGAGGAGCGTGCGATCGATGCGGGTGGACTCGCCCCGAACCGACAGGGCCACCTTCACACCCTGCTCCCGGGCCCAGTTCCGCAGTGCCCGCTCGAGGAGGGGCAGCAGGCCTCGCACGGGCAGCAGGCGAATCTCCAGGATCTCCCGCCGCAGTCCCCGGACGGCCTCGGCCAGGGTGTCCCGGATGGCCAGCATCCCGGGATCGTCGGGCAGACCGAGCACGTGTTCGAGACGCTGCTGGGAGACCGACAGGCTCATCACCAGGTCGAGCAGGCGATCGAGGCGGTCGGCGTCGACCCGCACCGGCGGCAGGGCGCCCCGGGCCTGGGAGAGGATCTCCCCGGCGGTGGTGTCCTCCTCGAAGCCTTCCATGCGGTCCAGGCGGCCCAGGGCCCGGCGGCAGTGACCGGCGAGGGCCTCGATGGCGCCGGCGTCGAGGCCCCGCCCCGCACGCCGGGCCTCGTCCACCGTTTCCTCGGCTTCGTGCAGGCTTTGCCGGAGGTCGTCCAGGCCCAGGGACGCCGCCATGCCCTTGACGGAATGGAAACGGCGGAACAGCTCGTCGAGGCTCCGGGCGGAGTCGGGCACCAGCTCCCGAAGCTCCTCCAGGGCGGCGGCGAGGTGGGTGCGGGCCTCGTCGCAGAAGATCCCGAGCAATTCGCTGCGGTTCATGGGGCGGGCTGCACCGCGGGGGCGAAGCGGGCGACGATCGCCTTCGCATCGAGAACGACGCCGGACTCCGGGGACCCGCGGAGGGGACGCAGGGTCGCCGAGGGCGGCAACCCGAAGGCCAGATGGTTCAGGGGTGGGGCCAGGAGCAGAGCCTGCACGCCCCCGGCGCCCAGTTCCGCCGGGGAGGAGGCCAGGCGGCCCCGTCCCTCGAGCCACACGCTGGGATCGATCAGGGTCACCGGCCGCCCCCTGAGTTCAGCCAGGCCGATGACCCCCTCCGGAGAGTGGGGCACCGGCAACACGGTCAGGGCGGGTTCGACCCGGCCGGCCACCTCCACGTCCAGCAGCAGCAGCCCGCCGGGCAGGTGCAAGGCGAGGTGCCGACCCCGGTCGGCGCGCGCCACACCGGCGTCCTCTCCGCTCACCGTGCCTCCCGCTCTTCGCCGCCGAGGCGGAAGACCGCGCACAAGTCCCGCAGCCGGCCCGCCGTGTCGGCCAGCCCCACCGCCGAGTGCGCCATGGCGTCCATCGAGCGGTTCTGCCGCGCCGTGGCCGCCGAGGTCTCCTCGATCCCCTCGGCGCCTTCGCTGGCGATGCGGGAGATCTCCTCCATGCCCTCGACCAGTTCTTCCATCCCCTGGACCTGCTCGGCGGCCAGGCCCGCGATCTCCTCCACCTGGCGCACCAGGGGCAGCACGCCGCCGGCGATGTCGCGCAGCGTCTCGCTGGCGCCGGAGACCACCGAGCGGCCGTGGCGGGTGGCCTGGGTCGCCTCCTGCATGGTGGCGATGACCCGGCCCGAACCGGAGTTGATGTGGTCGGCGAAGCCGGAGATCTTCTCCGCGTAACGTCCCGCCCGCTCGGCCAGCAGGCGCACTTCCTCGGCGACCACCGCGAAACCCTCGCCGTGCTCGCCGGCCCGGGCCGCCTCGATGGCCGCGTTGAGCGCCACCAGGTGGGTCTGCTGCGCGATGCTGGCGATCATCTCCACGGTCTTGTTGATCGACAGGGCCTGCTCGCGAAAGCCCTCCACCGTGCGGCTCATCGCCTCGATGCGAGCGCCGAGATGCTCGAGTTCTTCGTCGGCCCGGGAGGCCAGCTCCCGTCCCCGGCCGGCGGCGTTGCCCGCCTGCCGCGTCAGTTCGAGGGCCGCCGCCGCCCGCTGACCGATGCGCTCGGCCGAGGCGGCCACCTTGTGGGTCACCCGGGAAGTCCGGTGAATGCGTTCCACCGTGCTCTCGGCGCCGGAGGCCAGGCGGCGTGCGGTGCCCGAGATCTCCTCGGTCAGCCGGGAGAGATCCCGCGCGGCGCTGGAGAGATCCTGGGCCGAATCGCTCATCTGCCCCGAGGTCTCCTGCAATTCCGTCAGCACGTGTACCAGCGAGTGGCGCATCATGGCGAAGGAGGCGGCCAGATCGTCGATCTCGTCCCGACCCGACCAGTCGGGCGAGACGGGAATCGTCGCGGTGAGATCCCCGTCGGCGATCACCCTCGCGGCCTGGGCCAGGCTCGACAGGCGCCGGGAGAGATGCTGGGCGAGCAGCACCGCCCCCCCCAGGCTGAGCAGGAGAATCAGGCAGAGGGTGAACACCGCCGCACCCAGCCCCAGGTGCCGCTCGAGCAGGCGGGTGGCCAGAACCGAAATCCCGGTGAAAGCCGCGATCAACATGAAGGCGGCCGCCAGTTTCTGCTTCATCGCTCTCCATCGGAACGCACCGAGCGGTCCCAGGTGGAATATAGAAGCCCGCTCGACGGAGGATCCAGCGCCGTTCGCGCCACGGTCTGGGCTATGCTGCGCCGATGAGTGCCTCCGACCCCATCGGCGTCTACATTCACGTTCCTTTCTGCGCCTACCGCTGCGCCTACTGTGATTTCGCCGTGGTCACCGGCCAGCTCGCCCGGGCGGGGGAGTACCTCGCCGCCGTGCAGAGAGAAATCGAGGCCTTTCGGCGGCACTGGGGCCCCCAGTCGGTGGAAACGCTGTATTTCGGCGGTGGCACGCCCTCCCGACTCGATCCCGACGCGGTGGCCCGCCTGCTGGAAGCCGTCGCCGGCCTGGGCAATCTCGAGGCGGATGCCGAAATCAGCCTCGAGGCGAACCCGGATGACCTGACCCCCGAGCGCCTGGCGGGGCTGCGCCGGGCGGGCGTCACGCGGCTGACGGTGGGATTGCAGGCGGTGGACGATCAGCGTCTCGAGGACATCGGCCGGCCCCTGCCCGGGAAACTGGGCCTGGTGGCCCTGGCCCGCAGCCTGGAGGCGGGCTTCGCCTCGGTGGGCGCGGATCTGATCTTCGGCACCCCGGGGCAAGCCACCGCGCCCTGGATGGCCGAGTTGGAAGCGGTCCTCCAGGTCGGCCCGCCCCACATCTCGGCCTACGCTCTCGAGACCACCTCCCGCACCCGCCTGGTGCGGGCCGTCGAGCGGGGCGAGTTGCCCGCGCCGGATCCGGACCACGCCGCCACGCTCTACGAGATGACCTGCCAACGACTCGGGCAGGCGGGCCTCGAGCGCTACGAGATCTCCAATTTCGCCCGCCCCGGCCATCGATCGCGTCACAACCGGCTCTACTGGCGCGACCGCCCCTTCGTCGGCTTCGGCCCCTCGGCCGCCTCGTACTTCGCCCGGCGACGCTGGACCAATCCACGCCGGCTCTCCGAATACCTGCGAACCGCGGGCGAGTCGCCCCCCGGGGCCGCCGTCGCCCCTTGCCCTGCCGACCGGCTGGCCGGGGAAGCCCTGGTCTTCGGCCTGAGGCTCGCCGAGGGCGTCGATTTCGAGACCGTCAGCCGACACTACGGAGAGGTGGATCTGGCCCCGCGCCGCCGCGTGCTCGACCGGGCCGTGGCCACGGGACTGGTGGCCCGCCAGGGAAGCCGCTACCGGCTTACCGGGCGGGGCGTTCTGTTGGCCGACGAGGTCTTCGTCGACCTTCTCTGACCCGCGCCCGCCGCCGGGGGAGGGAGGGAGGCCGACCATGCGCTATGATCGCAGGGCCCCTGGCGCCCGCCCTCCTGTCACCGGACGTTCGGGGTCCCCATCCGCCCAGCCACTCCAGGAGAAGCAGCCGTGGATTTCTTGCTCAACGACGACCAGGAGATGATGCGTCAGGCCGCCGCCGATTTCGCCAGGCGGGAGATCGAACCCCATATCCGCCAGTGGGACGACCAGGCCGAGTTTCCGCGGGAGGTCTTCCGCAAGGCGGGGGAACTGGGCTTTCTCGGCGTGCTCGTTCCCGAGGGCTATTCGGGCGCCGGCCTCGGCTACGTGGAGTACGTGACGATCGTCGAGGAGATCAGCAAGGTGGACCCGGCCATCGGCCTTTCCGTCGCCGCCCACAACAGCCTCTGCACCGGCCACATCCTGCAGTACGGCTCGGAAGCGCAGAAACAGAAATACCTCCCCAAACTGGCCACCGGCGAGTGGATCGGGGCCTGGGGCCTGACCGAGCCCACCGCCGGCTCCGACGCCGGGGGCACCCGCACCACGGCGGTGCGCGACGGTGACGATTGGGTGCTCAACGGCTCCAAGACCTTCACCACCCATGGCGGAGTGGGCGAGGTGGCGGTGCTCTTCGCGGTCACCGATCCGGACAAGGGCCACGACGGCATATCCGCCTTCATCGTCGAGGCCGACAACCCCGGCTACTCGGTGGGCAAGCACGAGGACAAGCTGGGCATGCGCGCCTCGGACACCTGCGAGGTGGTGTTGCAGAACTGCCGCGTGCCGGCCGACGCGATGATCGGCGAGGCCGGCAGCGGATTTCGCGCGGCGATGGGCGTCCTCGACGGGGGCCGGATCTCCATCGCGGCCCTGGCCCTGGGAACCGCGGCGGGAGCCTACGAGCACGCCTTGGCCTACGCCCGCGAGCGCGAGCAGTTCGGCCGCAAGATCGGCACCTTCCAGAGCATCGGCAACATGCTGGCCGACATGGCCACCGAAGTGGACGCTGCACGGCTGCTGACCTACCGCGCGGCCTCGCTCAAGGACCAGGGGCGAAAGACCACCCGCGAGTCGGCCATGGCCAAACTCTACGCCTCCGAGACCGCGGTCCGCGTGGCCAACGACGCGATCCAGGTCTTCGGGGGCTACGGCTACGTCAAGGACTACCCGGTAGAGAAGTTCTACCGGGACGCCAAGCTCTGCACCATCGGCGAGGGCACCTCGGAGATCCAGCGGCTGGTGATCGCCCGGCAGATCCTCGGGCGCCTCTGAGCGAGCAGGCCGGCGAATCCAGGGTGAGGAGAGAGTCGTGAAGGGAAGAGTGCTGGGCGTCGCCCATCTCGGTGTCGCGGTCAAGGACCCGCGACAGCGGCTCGGGCTGTGGGCCGACCTGCTCGGCCTGCCCCTCGAACGCAGTGAAGCGGTGGCCTCCGAGGGCGTGCGCACCTGGTTCCTCGACGCCGCCGGAGTGCACGTGGAGCTTCTCGAACCCCTGGACGAAAAGGGGGCCCTCGCGCGCCATCTCGAGCGGAGGGGCGAGGGCCTGCATCACCTCTGCCTGGCCACCGACGACCTGGAAGCCCTGCTCGCCCGCCTGGCCGCCGCGGGTCTCGAGCCCTTGCCGCCGGGCATCCGGGAAGGAGCCGGGGGGTGCCGCGTGGCCTTCCTGCACCCCCGGGACACGGGCGGTGTGCTGCTGGAACTGAGCGAAAAACCTCGACTGGAAGGGAAAAAGCACGAAGAGGGGGAGGATCCCTTCGGCACCGGCACCCTGGTGGTGGCCTACCTGCGGGAGCCCCGGGAACGGGTGGTAGGGGTGATCCGCTCGAAAAGCGCCGACGGACTGGCCATCGAAGGCCTGGACCTGGATGCCTGGGAAGACTGGGTCAACCAGTGGGCCCGGGGAGAGAAGGGCCCCCTGGCACCCTCCCTGCAATTCTTCCCGGCCTCCCGTATCGATAAGTTACTGGCCGACCGGGACACCGCGGACCTACCGTCTCTACAGCGCCGCTTCGAAGAGCGGACCCACCGGCGGCTGGCCGAAGGCCTGCCGGGAGTGCGGGAGCGCGAGTAATGGCCGACAAGCCGGACAAGCCCGCAAAAGGGGCCGAGAACATCGGCGGGAAGACCGTCGCCCTGCCGACCCGCAAACTCCTCGACTCCCTGGCGGCTCCCCAGGCCGCGGGGGACGATCTCGGTCGCATCCCCCTGCCCGCGGGATGGGAAATCTCCCTCGACGTGTTGGAGGGCCCCCAGAAAGGGATGTCCTTCCCGGTGACGCGCTCGCGGGTGCTGATCGGCCGAGCCGCGGATATCACCCTGGACGACCCCCGGGTTTCGCGACGCCACGCCAGCCTGGAGGTCTACGGCTCGGCCTGCGTGCTGCTCAAGGATCTCGACTCCACCAACGGTACCTTCGTCAACGGTCGCCGGGTCCAGAGCGTCGAACTGCAGGACGGCGACGAGATCCGGGTCGGCGGCAGCCTGCTCAGCGTCACCATCGGCGCGCCTCCCTAGCGGTCCGCTGCGGGTCTTCGGGCCTGGTCTCGGGCATAATCCGGGATCGTCGGCACCCCCCGGGTGCCCGCCAAGGAGAACCCAGATGCCCGCGTTGCGTTCCCCCGGCCGAGTCTTCGGCAGCCTGCTGATCCTCCTCTCCCTGCTCCTGCCGTCCCCTGGAATCCTCGCAGCCCAGGCCCCTCCACCGGCGGCGGCACAGGCCGCCGGCCTGTGGAAACCTTTCGGGCCGGCCGCCTTCCGCCGGGCCCAGGGGACGGATCGGCTGATCCTGCTGGTGCTCGAAGTCCCGTGGAGCGAGTACTCCACTCGGGCCCGCAACGAGGTCTGGAACCAGCCCGAGGTGGTCGAGGCGATTCGGGAACGCTACGTGGCCATCCGCGAACGGGCGGACATCCGCCCCGATCTGACCCGGCGCTACCCGGCGGAGGGCTGGCCGGCGGTCAGTATCCTGCTCCCCGACGGCACGCCCCTGCGCATGCTCTCCGAAGAGACCGGGCAGCCTCGCCGGGTCACCTCCGGCTTCCGCCCGGCGGCTTCCATGGCCCGCCTGCTGACCGTGGCCTCCGATTTCTACCGCGCCCGGCGGAGCGACGCGATCCGCATGTCCAGGGAAGGGGAGACCCAGATTCGCGAGTCCTCTCCGCCCACCGCCGGCAAGGTGGGCGAATCCCTGACCTGGGCGCTGGTGAGCCGGATGGAGTCCACCTTCGACAAGGAACATCGCTACTTCGGCGGCCCGCCGCGCATCCCCCGTTTCGACCTGATCGAACTGCTGCTCACCGCCGGCGTCGAGCGGCGCAAGGAATCGACCCGGGTCATGGGCAGCGCGGCGATAAACACCCTCGCGACCCACCTGGTCGACGCCGAACGGGGAGGGCTCTACCGCATGGCCCTCGGGCTGGAGTGGGAGCGTCCCCAGAAAGAGAAGCTCCTCGATCGCAACGCCCGCTGGCTGGACCTGCTCACCCTGCGCTTCCGCATCAGCGGCAAACGCTCCGACCGGGACGCCGCCCTCTCCCAGGCGCGCTGGATCCTCGAGCACCTGGACAACGGGGACGGGTCGCTGGCCGCCGCCGTCTGCGCGAGTTGCCCGGACGGCATCGATCGAACGGTACTGACCGGGGACCAGGCCCAGGCGAGTGCCGCGCTGATCCGCTGTGGAGCGGCCACCGGCGACACCGCGATCCTCGAACGCGGCCTGGCCGGCGCGCGTTTCCTCAGAGAACACCGCTACAAGCCCGGCCGGGGCATGCCTCGTGCGGTGGTCGACGGTACGGGCCAGCCCCCGGGGAACCTGGTCCTCGAAGACCTGGCCGAAAGCGCGTGGGCCTTCATCGAGGCCTACCAGGTCACCGGCGACAAGGCGTGGCTCGAGACCGCCCGGGACCTGGCGCGCACGACCCTGGCCAACCTGCGCGATCCGGCCACCGGCGCCCTGCGGGACGTGGTGCCCGCCCCCAGCGGGCCGATGCCCCTGCGGCGGGCGGTCTACCCCCAGAAGGCCAATGCCCGCATGGTGCGCGTCCTGGTGCGACTGCACTACCTCGGCCAGGGCGAACGTCTCTGGCGCAAGGCCGCCCAGGAGATCCTCAAGGCCTTCGGCGGTTCCTACGACCGGGTGGGGCTGTTCATTCCGGCCTACGCCCTGGCGCTCTACGAGTTCCACTTCTCTCCCGAAATGGCGGTCGTGGTGGCCAGGAAGGACCAGGAGGAAGGCGCGGCGCTGCGCCGGGCCGCCATGGGATCCGCCTTCCCCTTCACCCTGGTCAAGACCATGGACCCCGCCACCGAGCCGAAAGCCATCGTGGCGGCGGGGTTCTCGATCCAGGCGCGGCCGGGCCTCTTCCCCTTCTACGACGGGCTGGGGGGCCGCCGCATCGAGGTTCCCGGAGGCGTCCGGGCGGCGCTGCACGATCTGCGCGAGAAGAGGCTCGAACAGAAAGCCCGGGCCGAGCGGGCCGGCAAGCCATGAGCGGCACAGGAGCGCGTCTCGGGATCCTGGGCGGAAGCGGCCTCTACCACATGAAGGCCCTGACCGAAGCCCGCACGATCGAGGTGGAAACCCCCTTCGGTTCACCGAGTGACGCGATCGTGGTGGGCCGTCTCGAGGGAGTGGAGGTGGCCTTCCTGGCCCGCCACGGCCGGGGCCATCGACTGCTGCCGACGGAGATCAACTACCGGGCCAACATCTACGCCATGAAGTCTCTGGGCGTGGAATGGCTGGTCGCCGCGTCCGCGGTGGGATCGCTCCACGAGGCGATCCATCCCCTCGACGTGGTGATTCCCGACCAGTTCATCGACCGGACCCGGCACCGTTGCGACACCTTCTTCGGCGAGGGGATCGTCGCCCACGTCTCCCTGGCCGACCCCTTCTGCGCCGACCTGGCCCGGCACCTGGCCGGGGCGGCACGCGCGGCGGGAGCCCGGGTCCACCCGGGCGGCACCTACCTGTGCATGGAAGGTCCCCAGTTCTCCACCCGGGCCGAGTCGGAGGTCTACCGCGGATGGGGGGCGCAGGTGATCGGCATGACGAACCTGCAGGAAGCGCGGCTGGCCCGGGAGGCCGAACTCTGTTTCGCCACCCTGGCCCTGGTCACCGACTACGACTGCTGGAAGACCGACGAGGCTCCCGTATCGGTGGAAGTGGTGATCGAACGCCTGCAGCGCAATGCCGCCCTGGCCGAGCGCACCCTGTCGGCTCTGGCCGGCGTCCTGGGCCAGGCCCCCCGGCAGTGCGGCTGCGGGCACGCCCTCGACAGCGCCATCATCACCGCTCCCGCTTCGATCCCCGCCGCCGCCCGCGAACGCCTGGGCCTGATCGTCGAGCGCGTGCTGGGGTGAACGGGACACTCGGCACCTGGCTGGGTCGGCCGGTCCTCTGGCTGCCGGCGGGGGCGGCGGCCGCCGCCGCGCTCCCCTTCGGGCTCGGGGGCGGCGGCTGGCTGACCCCCCTGGCCGCCGGCTCCCTGGCCTTCGCCTACCTCCGCGGCCATCACCGGGACCCGCGGGGCCGGGTCATCGCCCACCTGCTGGCCTGGGCCGTCACCCTGTCGGCCGTGCTGATCGCGCTGACGATCCGCGATCCGGCGGCGGCCGGCCGGCTGATCCCCCATGGGGAGGCCTACTGGGCGGAGATGGCCCCTTACGTGGCCACCGGCATGGGCAAGGAAGCGCTGCCCGAACTCTTCGTTCCCGAGCACGTCCTGCACCTGCTGGGATTCGTCGTGCTGGCCCTGGCCACCGCCGGACTGGGAGCGCTGATTCTCGGCGCCTACCTGACGGGTTACATGTCGTTCTATGTCGGTCAGCTTGCCGTCCACGCCTCGCACCCCTGGCTCGCCGCGACCCTCGGCTGGCACCCCTGGGCCGTACTGCGGGTGGTCGCGTTCGTGATGCTGGGAGTGAGCCTGGCACGGGTGCTGCTCGAACGGCCCCGCCCCCTGGCCTGGTGGAACGGCGAGCGCCGGCTGCTGCTCGCCGCGGCCGGATTGTGGCTCTTCGACCTGCTGCTCAAGACCCTGCTGGCCCCGGGGTGGGCCCGCGTTCTGCGGGAGGTCGCAGGCGTCAGCCTGGAAGGCTGAGCGGGCCCGGCGCATCCCCGCTGGAGCGTGCTATGCTCGCGCGGCGGCGAAGGGCGGCCGAAGGGCGGCCCGGGCGCCGCGGCATCACCATCCCCCAAAAAGGACTCCGCCATGCGCCAGCTCGCCGGAAGACTCGACGCCACGGGACTGACCTTCGGCATCGTGCTTTCCCGATTCAACAGCCGGATCACGGACCTGTTGCTCTCCGGGGCCGTCGACGGCCTCCTCCGCCACGGCGCCGAGGAGAGCGCCATCACCGTTGTCCGGGTTCCAGGCGCCTTCGAAATGCCAACGGCCCTCCGGGCCCTGGCGGGCGGCAAGAACCCGCCGGACGCCTTGCTGGCCCTCGGTGCCCTGGTGCGCGGACAGACGCCCCACTTCGACTACCTGGCCGGTACGGTGACTCGCGCCCTCGAGCGCCTCGCCGCGGAATGCGGCAGGCCGGTGGCCAATGGCCTGCTGACCTGCGACAGCTTCGAGCAGGCCCTCGATCGCGCAGGAGGCAAGGTGGGCAACAAGGGCTTCGAGGCCGCCACCTCGGCCATCGAAATGGCCCGCCTGCTGCGGGACCTGAAATAACCCGAAGAAAGAGGGGAACGCGCCGCCATGGGAGCTCGACACGAGGGCCGGGAAGCCGCCCTGAGGATGCTCTACCAGGCCGACCTTTCCGGTGACCCCACCGAAGCGGTGATACGGGCCTACCTGGAAGGCGAACTCTCCGACACCCCGCCGGGAGGCCCCTCCCGACGCTTCGCCGAGCATCTTTTCCGGGGGGTGCGTCGCCGGCGCGACGAGCTCGACGGCCTGATCCGCCAGGGCTCCGCCCACTGGCGGATCGAACGCATGGCGGCGGTGGATCGCAACGTCATCCGCCTGGCCCTCTTCGAACTGCTCGACGAAGCCGAGACCCCCGCGGCGGTGATTCTCGACGAGGCGGTGGAGCTGGCCAAGCTCTACGGCGGCGAGGAATCGGGGGCCTTCGTCAACGGGGTCCTCGACGGTATCCGGCGCCGCCTCGAGACCGGAGAGATCAAGCGTGGTGCGTAGTCCTCTCACCATCCGCCCGAGCCGGCTCGTCACCGGACTCTGCCTGGCTCTGGCGGCCGTGGGGTGCGGCTACCATCTGGCGGGGCGCTCCACGGGAGCGTCGTTCATTCCCCCGACCGTGAAGACCCTGGGCATACCCACCTTCGCCAACACGACCGACCGTCCGGAGATCGAACAGCGGATCACCGAAGCGCTGGTCGACGAGTTCCTCCGACGCAGCCGGCTCGAGGCGGTACCCGATGCCCGGGGAGCCGACGTGCTGCTCGAGGGAGAGATCTCCTCGTTCAAGACCGACCCGGTGACCTTCACCGAAAGCGGTCGCTTCGACCGCGTCGAGGTGACCATCACGGCCCGGGTGCGACTGGTGCAGACCTCGCCGGAGAAGGTGCTCTGGAGCCAGAACCACTTCGTCTTCCGCGAACAGTACGACGTGCCCGAAACCCCCCTCACCGAGTTCGACCGGGAGATCGTCGCCATCGAAGAAATCTCCCGTGGATTCGCGCGTTCGGTGACCACGTCGATTCTCGAGGGATTCTGATGGCCCGTCCCCCCGCCGCGCTGCTGCGCGCCCTGGAGAAGGAACCCTGGCCGTCGGTGATCCTGGTGGCCGGGGAAGACGGTGCCGCCCGGCAGGCGGCGATTCACTTGATCGAACAGCATCTTCCGGACGAAACCCCGGCCATCGACCGCTTCGAAGACGAGCCCCTGGCCCGGGTCCTGGACACCGCCCGGACCGCCCCGCTGCTCGGCGGCAGGCGCCTGGTGGTGGTGCGCCTCAAACCGGGGCTGCTCGATGGTGAAGAAGGGCGCCAGACGCTGCTCGACTATCTCGACTCCCCGGCCGAGCACGCCGTCCTGGTGCTGGACTCCCCGAAGATCGACAAACGGCTCAAATGGGTCAAGGTCGTGGCCAAGCGGGGCCTGGTCGTGGAATGTTCCAAGCCCCGTGAGCGCGAGATGCCGGGCTGGATCGAGGGGGAGGCCCGGGAAGTGGGAGTGCGGCTACGAGGCGACGCGATCCAGCTCCTCGCCGACTGTGCCGGCACCGACACCGGCCTGGCCCGCCGCGAGCTGGAGAAGATCGCCCTGGTGGCCACACCCGGCGACCCGCCCCTCGGCGCGGCCGAAATCGAGCCCCTGCTCTCGCCGGGGCGGACCGCCGGCGCCTTCGCGCTGGAAGACGCCCTGCTGGCCGGCCGCTGCCAGGCCGCGCTGACCTGCCTGCACCGCCACCTCGAGGGCAGCTCGGCGGTGGCGCCGCTGGCGCTCCTCGCCCGGCTCGCCGGCATCTGCCGACGCCTGGCCGTGGCCGCGGAGGTCCGGGCCCGTGGGGGCGGGGAGGGGGAGGTCCAGGCCGCCCTCGGTTGCCACCCCTTCGTGGCCAGGAAATACAGCCAGGCGGTCGACCGCCGTTCCATCGACGCGGACCGGGCCCTGGCGGCCTGCGTGGCGGCCGACGGACGGCTCAAGTCGGGTGGCGCGGCGGCGACGGCCCTCGAGGCGGTGGTGCTCGCGACCTGTTCGCCACCGGGCGGCCTCGTCACTCGGGCCCGGAGAAGCTGAGACCCGAGCCCGGGATCCACGGTAGACTTGCCCGCGGTGTGGAGGAGCCATCCCTTGAGCCAGACCCACGAGACGATCGTCATCGTCGATTTCGGCAGCCAGGTCACCCAACTCATCGCCCGCCGCGTGCGGGAAGCGGGGGTCTACGCGGAGATCGTCTCTCCGGCAAAGGCCGCCGCGCGCATCGACGAGGCGCAGGTCCGAGGCCTGATCCTCTCCGGGGGGCCATCGTCGGTCTACGACGAACAGGCTCCCGACCTGCCCGACGCGGTCTTCGCCGCCTCCTGCCCGATTCTCGGCATCTGCTATGGCATGCAGCTGCTGGTTCATCGCACGGGAGGCCGGGTGGAAAGCGCCGCCCAGCGCGAGTTCGGCCGTGCGGAACTGGAAGTCTGCGAAAACTCTTCACTGCTCGAGGGCTGGCCGGAAACATCCGTGGTGTGGATGAGTCACGGCGACAGCATCGTCGAGCTGCCGGCGGGCATGCGGGTGATCGCACGCACCGACAGCGCGCCCTACGCGGTGGTCGAAGACCGCGCCCGCCGGCGCTGGGGCGTGCAGTTTCATCCGGAGGTGCGGCACACCCTTTTCGGCGGCGAGCTGCTGCGCAACTTCGCACTCGGGATTTGCGGTTGTCGGGGTGACTGGTCGATGGCGGCCTACGAGCAGGAGGCCATCGACGAGATCCGCGCCACCGTCGGGCCCGACGAGAAGGTCGTCTGCGCCCTGTCCGGCGGTGTCGATTCCTCGGTGATGGCCTTGCTGATCCACAAGGCCATCGGCGAACGACTGGTGGCGGTCTTCGTCGACAACGGCCTGTTGCGCAAGGACGAAGCCGAGCAGGTGGTGCACACTTTCCGCGACCGCTATCACCTCCCCGTGGAAGCCGTCGATGCCCGTGCTCGCTTCCTCGGCACCCTGGAGGGGGTCACCGACCCCGAGGAGAAGCGCCGGCGCATCGGTCACACCTTCATCGATGTCTTCGACGAAGTGGCGAGCCGCATCGACGCCCGCTACCTGGCCCAGGGTACGATCTACCCCGATCGCATCGAGTCGGCCTCCACGGGAGGACCGTCCGCGACGATCAAGACCCACCACAACGTCGGCGGCCTGCCCGAGCGCATGAAACTCTCCCTGATCGAACCCCTGCGCTGGCTGTTCAAGGACGAGGTTCGCCGACTCGGCGAGCAACTCGGCCTGGATCCGGCCTTCGTCCGGCGCCACCCCTTCCCGGGCCCCGGCCTGGCGGTGCGCATTCTCGGCGAGATCACGGCCGGCCAGATCGCCATCCTCCAAGAAGCCGACGCCATCTTCCGCGAAGAGCTGGAAACCTCGGGCTGGATGCAAAAGACCTCCCAGGCCTTCGCCGTCCTGCTGCCGGTGAAAACCGTCGGCGTGATGGGCGACGGCCGGACCTACGAGCAGGTCGTCGCCCTGCGATCGGTGGACACCGACGATTTCATGACCGCCGACTGGTCGCGCCTGCCCCACGATTTCCTCGCCCGGGTCGCCGCCCGCATCGTCGGTGAGGTGCGGGGCGTCAACCGGGTGGTCTACGACATCACTTCCAAGCCCCCGGGAACCATCGAATGGCTCTGAGCGGGCCCCTGACCCGGACTCTGTTTCCGCGGGGAACACCATGAGCAGTCGCCCCTTCGTCCACCTCCACAACCACACCGAGTTCAGCCTCCTCGATGGCGCCCAGAAGATTCCGGAGATGATCCGGCGGGCCAAGACCCTGGGCATGTCCGCCGTGGCCATGACCGACCATGGCAACCTGTTCGGGGCGGTGCGCTTCTACAAGGAAGCCCGCAAGGAGCAATTGCGGCCGATCCTCGGCTGCGAGGTCTACGTCGCCCCCCGCAGCCGCTTCGACAAGCATCCCGGCCAGGGACGGGGCAAGCCCTACTACCACCTGGTGCTGCTGGCGAAAAACCGCCAGGGGTTTCGCAACCTGGTCAAGCTCACCAGCCTCGGTTACCTCGAAGGCTTCTACTATCGGCCGCGCGTCGACAAGGAACTGCTCCGTCGTCACGGCGAGGGCTTGATCGCCCTGACCGCCTGCCTGGCGGGCGAGGTGCCCAGCCTGCTGCGTCACGACGATATCGAGGCCGCCCGCCAGACCGTCCACGAGTTCCAGGAGATCTTCGGTGAAGACAACCTCTTCCTGGAAATGCAGGATCACGGCATCGAAGAGCAACAAAAGGTCAACCGCGGCCTGGTCGAGCTTTCACGGGAAACCGGTGTCCCCCTGGTGGTGACCAACGACTGCCACTTTCTCGAGCGCGACGATCACGGGGCCCACGACGTGTTGATCTGTATCGGCACGGGCAAGAAGCGCAGCGAAGAAAGCCGGATGGTCTATGCCGCCGACCACTACTTCAAATCCACCGACGAGATGGCCGAACGCTTCGCCGACTTTCCCGAAGCGCTGGCCAACACCGCGGCGATCGCCGAGCGCTGCGAAGTGGAACTGGAGCTGGGCAAGCTGCATCTTCCGCGCTACCCGGTGCCCCGGGGGGAGACCCTCGACTCGGCCTTCGTCCGGCAGACGCGCGAAGGCTTCGCCCGGCGACGGAAGAAATGGGAAGCCCGGGCCGCCGAGGGCCGGCTGCGACACAGCCTCGAAGACTACGAGCAACGCCTCGAGCGGGAGATCGCGACGATCCTCGAAATGGGCTATGCCGGCTACTTCCTGATTACCGGCGACTTCATCCAGCACGCACGCCGCCAGGGCATTCCCGTGGGCCCCGGCCGTGGATCGGCGGCAGGTTCGCTGGTGGCCTATTGCCTCGAGATCACCGATATCGATCCGCTGGAGTACGACCTGCTCTTCGAGCGTTTTCTCAATCCCGAGCGCGTCTCGATGCCGGATATCGACATCGACTTCTGTTTCCGGCGCCGCGCGGAGGTGATCGACTACGTCACCGAGAAGTACGGCCGGGAAAACGTGGCGCAGATCATCACTTTCGGAACAATGGCCGCCCGCGCCGCGATCCGCGACGCGGGCCGGGTGCTCGACATCCCTTATGGCGAAGTGGATCGCATCGCCAAGCTGGTGCCCGACGAGTTGGGTACACGCCTGGCCAGCGCCATCAGCGACGTTCCAGCCCTGGCCAAGCTCTACCGTGAAGACCCGGTCATCCGCGAGCTGCTCGACATCGCCCAGCGGCTCGAGGGCCTCTCACGCCACGCCAGTACCCACGCCGCCGGCGTCGTGATCACACCGGAACCGGTGGTCGAATACGCACCGCTGTTTCGCTCGAACAAGGACGAAATCACCACCCAGTGGGCCAAGGACGAGGTGGAAGCCGCCGGCCTGCTGAAGATGGACTTCCTCGGCCTCAAAACCCTGACCCTGATCACCGACACCCTCGATTCGATTCGTGCTTCCGGACGGCAGCCGCCGGACCTGGACGCACTGGAGCTGGACGACCCGGCCACCTACGAATTGTTCCGTGCCGGTGACACCACCGGCGTGTTCCAGTTCGAATCGTCGGGCATGCGGGACATTCTCCGGCGGCTGGGACCGGAAAAATTCGAAGACCTGATCGCGCTCAACGCGCTCTACCGGCCGGGCCCCCTGGGCTCGGGAATGATCGAAGATTTCATCAAACGCCGGCACGGCAAGGTGGAGGTGAGCTACCCGCATCCGTTGACCGAAGAAATCCTCTCCGAGACCTACGGGGTGATCGTCTATCAGGAACAAGTGATGCAGATCGCCTCCAAGCTGGCAGGCTACACCCTGGGCGGCGCCGACCTGCTGCGCCGCGCGATGGGCAAGAAGAAGAAGGCGGAGATGGACCGCCAGCGCGAACTCTTCGTCGCCGGCGCCGCCGAACGAGGCATCTCTTCCGGCGACGCCAACAGCATCTTCGACCTGATGGCCCACTTCGCCGGTTACGGCTTCAACAAGTCCCATTCGGCGGCCTACGCGCTGGTCGCCTACCGCACGGCCTATCTCAAGGCGCATTTCCGCGTGCATTTCATGGCCGCGCTGCTGACGTCGGAAAAGGACCACACCGACAAGCTGGTGCAGTACGTCAACGACTGCCGGGACATGGGCCTCGAAATCCTCGGCCCCTCGGTCAACACCTCCGGACGCTACTTCGAAGTGGAAGGCGAGGCGATCCGCTTCGGCCTGGCCGCGGTCAAGGGCATCGGCGAAGGGGCCGTCGACGCGATCCTGGCCGCCCGGGAGCGGGTGGGACGGTTCGAGAGCCTGGACCAGTTCTGCAGCGAGGTCGACCGCCGGGCGCTCAACCGCAAGGTTCTCGAAGCCCTGGTCAAGGCCGGCAGTTTCGACGAATTCGGCGAGCGGGCACGGCTCTTCGCCGCCATCGAAGGCGCCCTCGAACGAGGCGCGCGGATGGCCGAGGACCGTTCCCGCGGCCAGGCCGCCCTCTTCGGAGGCGACAGCGGCGCGCAGCCCGAGGCGCCGCCCCTTCCGGAAGTCGCCCCCTGGAGCGACCGTGAACGCCTCGCCGGCGAGAAGGAAGCTCTCGGTTTCTTTCTCTCTGGCCATCCCCTCGATGCCCATCGCGAGCGCATGCGGGAGGTGACGAGCCACGACATTCGAAGCCTGGTGGAGGGCCCGGTGCGCATCGGCGGATTGATCACGGCCCTGCGTCGCCGCCGGACGCGGGCGGGGGAATGGATGGCCGTCTTCACCCTCGAAGACACCACCGGACACGTGGGCTGCGTCGTCTTTCCGAAGCTCTACAAGGAGATCGGTGAACGGCTCGAGGAAGAACAGGCGGTCGTCGTCAAGGGACGCTTCGACAACGCCGACGGAGACAGTCGCGTCTTCGTCGAGAACCTGGTGCCCCTCGAACAGGCCCCTGCCGTACGCATCGAAGGCCTGACCCTCCGCATCGACCCGGAGCGCGCCGACAAGGCCCTGCTCGAGAAACTCGCCTTCCTGATGGCTTCCCGGCCGGGACCGGCTCCCGTGTACTTCGAGCTGATCCGCCCGGGGGAGTACAAGGTCGTGCTGGAAGTCGACGAGCAGCGCCGGGTCGCGGCAGGCCGTGAACTGCTGGCGGAACTCGCCGAGGTCCTCGGCCCGTCCGCCGTGCGCATGGGCCGGCCGACATGAGAGGGGCGATTGCCGCTGGCCCGGTGGACGGGTAAGCTGTCCTGCTTCGACCCCGGTCGCTTGGCGTCCTGCCTGAAGGAGGGGAGGGGACCGACCCGGGGGGTCACCTCACGTGGAGGGAAGACAAAACATGGATCGTCAACTGTTCACTTCGGAATCGGTGACCGAAGGCCATCCGGACAAGGTCGCCGACCAGATCTCCGACGCCGTTCTCGACTCGGCTCTGCGGCTGGACCCCGCTTCACGGGTAGCCTGCGAGACCCTGGTCACCACCGGGCTGTGCCTGATCGCCGGCGAGATCACCACCAGCCAACTGATCGACTTTCAGGCCGTCGCCCGGCAGACCATCGAGCGCATCGGTTATATCGATCCGGAATACGCCTTCGACGCGACTTCCTGCGCCGTGCTGGTCAGCATCGACGAGCAGTCCGGTGACATTGCGATGGGAGTCGACCGGGATGGCGCCGGCGACCAGGGGATGATGTTCGGTTACGCCTGCAAAGAGACCGACGAATTGATGCCGCTGCCCATCACCCTGGCTCATCGCCTCTGCCGGCGCCTGGCCGAGGCTCGCCGACAAGGCGCGCTGAGTTTCCTGCGCCCCGATGGCAAGGCCCAGGTCACGGTCGAGTACGAGGGCGATCGCCCGGTGGCCGTGCCCACCGTCGTCGTCAGCACCCAGCACGATCCCGAGGTCAGCACCGAGGACATCGAACAGGGGGTGATCGAAGAGGTGATCCGCAAGGTGATCCCCGCCGATCTGCTGGCCCGGGACGCGACCTTCCATGTCAATCCCACCGGACGCTTCGTCATCGGTGGTCCCCATGGAGACGCCGGTCTGACCGGACGCAAGATCATCGTCGACACCTACGGCGGCATGGGCCACCACGGGGGCGGAGCCTTCTCGGGCAAGGACCCGACCAAGGTGGATCGCTCGGCCTCCTACATGGCCCGCTGCGTTGCCAAGAACCTCGTCGCCGCGGGCCTGGCCGACCGCGCCGAAGTGCAACTGGCCTATGCCATCGGGGTGGCCGACCCGGTCTCCGTGCGGGTCCATACCTTCGGCACCGGCAAGCTGCCCGAATCCGCCCTGGTGCAGATGGTGCGCGAGGTCTTCCCGCTGACGCCCAAGGGCATCATCGAATACCTCGACCTGCGCCGACCGGTCTATCAGCCCACGGCGGCCTACGGACACTTCGGGCGGAGCGAGTTCTCCTGGGAGCAGACCCGCGAGGTCGACACGCTCAAGGCGAAACTCTAGCCGCGAGGATCCGCGCTCTCGCGGAGTCCACCGCGCCCCGCTCCGGCGGGGCGCGGCTCTTTTCAGCGCGCCCGGGCCAGCAGCACGGAACCCGTCGCGAACAGGATGGCGGGAGCGGCCCAGACGGCCACCGCCGGCGAGAGCAGCCCCTCACGTCCCAGCGACGTGGTCACCGCCAGCAGGGCCCAAAACCCGAAGGCGATCAGCAGCGCCAGGCCGAAGCCGAAGAGGGACCCTCTCCGCGAGGATCCCCCTACGACCAGGGGAATGCCCACCAACACCAGCAAGGGCGGCAGAAGCGGGTTGATCAACTTGCGGTGCAGGCCAACCAGCAGCGCCGCCGCCGGATAACCGGCCCGGGAAACCCGCCGGAGGTGGGTCATCAACTCGCGGAAGGTCATCTGATCGGCCAGGTTCTTGTCGAAAAGAAGTCGCCCCCGGGTCGCGCCAAACAGGGCCGGCCGTTCCGCCAACGGCAGATCCAGGGCCTCGAAACTCTCGAAGCGAGGCCGATCGGCTCCGCCGAAACGTCGCCGCCAGCCCTCCGCGAAAGTCCAGCGACCGTCCTCGTAGCGGGCCGTCCTGGCCTCCACCCGTTCGAGCACTCGGGCCCGATCCAGGTCCACCTGCAGGTATCCCGGAGCGGCCAGCGTTTCGCGGCCCCCATCCCAATCGAGATAGATCCAGAAATGCCCCGGCTCGCCCGCCACCCAACGGCGCCCCGTGCTGACGGCCTCCACCCGTGTACGGCCCTTGATGCGGTCCAGGGAGCGCTGGGCCTCCCGCTCGGCGGCGGGCACCACCGACTCCTGGGCAGCCGCATAGACGAGGGAGAGCAGCAGCGTGACGATCAGCAACGGCCACGAGATCCTCGCCGGGCCGATTCCACAGGACTTGAGGGCCATCACCTCGCCGCCGCGGGCCAGGGCCGCCAGCGAGATCATCACCCCGAAAAGGGCGGCCACCGGGAAGAGAAACTGGAGCTGGCCAGGAAGCGAAAATCCAACGAAATAAAAGACATCGGCCCATGGGAAGCGCGTGGCGGCCGGATCGACGCTGTCGATGGCCTGCTTGAGGCCCACCGCAAGCACCAGGGCCACCAGCACGCCGAGAGAGATCCCCAACATGCGCAGGTGTCCGGACGCCAGGTAGGTATCCAGCCGCGTCAGGCCTCCCCATCGATCCTGTTGCACCCACCGCGGGCCGCGGCGCCGCTCCTGCCCGCCGGCCCCCCACCGCCGGCGCAGAAGTCCCCCGACGGCGGCCGGCAGGCGGGCAAGCAGGCCCGCGCCCTCTCCTCGCTCCCGCAGGAGGGCCAGCCAGAGCGTGACGCCCCAGGCCAGGATCACCAGGTGGGCCAGCCACGAGCCCGCCCAGGGGGGCAGGGTCCCTTGCTCGGAAAGACCGTCACCGATGGAAAAAAGCAACCAAAAGGCGAAAATAATACCCATCGCCTGGGCAAATCCGGCAAAACGCCCGCCGCGCCGGGTTCGCGCCGCCAGGGGAAAAGCCGCGAAGACCAGCACCAGCACCGCAGCAGGGTAGGCCCACCGGTGGGACAGCTCGATCACCGCCTTACGCAGCTTGACCTTGGCGGCTATCCGGCTGCCCTCGCTGGGAGCCGTCGCCACCTCGCGGACCCGCCGGGCCACGCTTCGATAGAGATCGAGCCCCACCAGTTCTTTCTGACCGGAAACCTTGCCCAGGCGCCGGCGGGCCAGGAAGCGTGGGTCCGGCGGGAAGTTGAGCGTCTCGTGGGGGGTGCGCACCACCGTGTAGGTCTCCGGACGGGCCGGGTCGACCACGTGCCATTCCACGTCATCGAGGCGCAGCGAGACCTGCCCGGTGTCGCGGTCGAAATCACCCTGGCCGCGGCGGGCCAGGATCAGGTCGGTCGTGCCCCGCTGGCTGCCTTCGCGATAGAGCAGAACACCCTCGAAGACTCGCCCTTCCGTGGAGGATCGCGAACGCGAGGCGAATAGTACGGCCCCGGGCAGACGGTCGAAAAACACTCCAGGATCGACTTCCCGGGAAAAATCCCGGGCGCGCAGGATCTCCTGAAACAGCGCCCGCTCCTTGAGCCGGCCCATGGGATGCAGGTAATGGGAGACCCCCAGATCCAGCACGGTCAACAGCATGGCCGCCAGGATCACGGGCCGGAACAGTCGGCCCACCGATACGCCCACGGAACGCAGGGCGACGATCTCATGCTGGCCGGCCAGGCGGCCGATGCCCACCAGAACCCCGAGCAGAGCGCCCATGGGAATCGTCAGGGTCAGGAACCCGGGCAGTCGAGCCAGGAGAAATCCGAGAACCAGCTGAACCGGCACAGCCTTTTCGATGGTCTGCTGGGCGAGCAGGAAGAGGTAGTTGAGAAGCAGAACGAAGGTGAAGCCGACAACGGCGAGAAAGAACGGGGAACGAATTTCCCGCAGCACGTAGCCGTCGAGTCGATTCCAGATCTTCATGGGCGCTGAATCATGGGAAGCTGGCTCTGCCTCGGGCTGGAAAGCTCGAAGAATCGATCTCCGCATTCTCGCGGCCAAGCCCGCTTTTTAGCCCGGACAGCCGCCGGGCGTCAAGACAGGGGCCGAAAAAGAGCAAAAAAGGGCGGGCAGCCCTCACAAACATCCGCACACACAACCGCGAAAACAGCGGAATGGGCATGAACGCCAGTCCCGACGCAATGTCCGATAAGGCGTATTATGTAAAGTAGCAGGGGCAAACCCCGCCGAGGGGGGCGCACCTCTCAGTCGCGCCCGTCCTCCTCGGCCACCTGTCGGCGAAGATCCTTCACGATCTCCTCCAGGGTCACGAGAAGCTCCCGGGGCTCGACAACCTCCCGCTCGAAGCGAAGACTCAGGCTGAAGTCCCGACCCGGGGGCTTATACCGAAAAACGTAGGGCCGAACCCGGGAGCCTTCGGACTTTCCCTCGCCACCGCCCCCGCGACGCTTCCGCTCGCGGACCTCGTCCCGCGTCAGGCTCTCGCTGGCCACCGCCGCCACCAGGGAGAGCATATCCTCCTCCGTGGGCTGGCGAACAATCTCCATCAGCGTGCTTTTCGTGCGGATGTCGGCGCGCCGACATGCCTCCTGGACCGCCGGGGGCATCCGATTCAAGCTCAAGAGCTCAGTGATGCTCGTACGGGAACGCCCCAATTTGCGCGCTATCTGTTCGTGGGTGTAGGAAAAATCCTCCACGAGCCGGGCAATCGCCTCGGCTTCTTCGAAAGGCGTCAGGTCCCGCCTCTGCAAGTTCTCGATCAGGGAAATCTCCAGGCACCCCCGATCATCCACATCCACCTCGATACAGGGGACGTTGGCCAGGCCCACCCGGCGCGCCGCGTGGTATCGCCGCTCCCCCGCGATGATCTCGAAGGTGCCGTCTTCCCGGGGCCGCACGAGAATCGGCTCAAGGATCCCCTTTTCCCGCACGGATTCAGCCAACTCCTCGATGCCGGCCAACTCCCGGCGAGGCTGGGTCGGATTAGGCCGAATCAAATCGATCTCTACCATGCGCCCCACCGCCGCGGGGCGTGCGGCGGTGATATGGTCCACGAAATGGGCGTCAGCCCGCATTCTCGCGGACGGCGGCAGTCCCCTTCCCTTAGACACGATTGAGTACCTCCTCCGACAGGCTGTAATAGTCGGCAGCTCCCCGGGAGGCAGGCGCGAAGGAGAAGATCGGCTCCCGGTAGGCCGGAGACTCCTCCAGTCGAACATTCTTTCCAATCCGCGTCCGGAACACCTTGTCCCCGAACACTTCGTTGATCTGCTTATCGATGTCACGGGCGAGAATCGTACGCTTGTCGTGAATGGTTACCACCACACCCAGGAACTGGAGGCCGGGGTTGGCTCTCAGGCGAATCCTCTCATACGTCTCCAGAAGGTCGTCGGTGCCTTCCAGGGCGAAGTACGAGGACTGGATCGGAACCAACAGGTGGGTCGCGGCCACCATGGCGTTGACCGTCAGCATGCCCAGGGTCGGGGGCGTGTCGATGATCACGAAATCGAATCCTTCCTTCGCGGCCTCGAGCTTGTCTTTCAGGCGGAAATGAGCGTCGAGCTGGCCCGCCAGCGCGGGCTCCACCTTGGCCAGCGCCAGCCTCGCCGGCGCCACCTTGAGATTCTCCACGTTGCACTCCTGGACCACGTCGGCAAGCCTCACCTCCGGATCCACCAGGACGTCGTACATGGACTTGGCGGCGGTCTGGATATCCACGTAGGAAAGAGAGGCATTGGCCTGAGGGTCAAGGTCAACGAGGATGGTGCGGTGCCCCTTCTGCGCCAGGGCGGCGGCCAGGTTGATGGCGGTGGTGGTCTTCCCCACGCCCCCCTTCTGATTGGCGATGGCAATGATCATCTGGACCCCATTCGGCGGGCTCATGGCCCGCGTGAACACTGGCTTGGACGAAAACGGTGCCGGGCGCGACCAGACGGATGCGAAGCGCCCCGGCCACTGCTCGCAACATGCTAGGGAACGCAAAGGTAGAAATCAACGCCCGTGGAACGCGAATCCATCACCGGGGCCGGAAAGAGCGGAAAAGGCGGGGTTTTCCCTGGCACGAAAGCGATATACCAACGAAAGCGAAAGTCGGCGGCAGAAAAAGAGCAGCCGAAAAAGCCGCACCTCCTGCTCTCCACTTCAGATTTCGTACTTGCCGAGTTCGCTTTGCCCCAGGCCCTGCAACCACTCCCGGATCCGCTTGGAGTCCCGGTGCCCCTGGGTCAAGTCGATGTTCTGCGCGGCTTCGATCACTTCCTGGCGAGCGTAGATCGGAGCCCCGCAGCGCAGGGCCAGCGCGATGGCGTCGGAGGGGCGGGCGTCGATCTCCCGGATCTCTCCCCCGCACTCCACTTCCAGCACGGCGTAGAAGATGTTGTCCTGAAGATCGGTCACCGTCACCTTGCGCAAACGGCCACCCAGTTCCCGCAGCAGGCTCTGCAGCAGGTCATGGGTCATCGGCCGTGGCGTCTTGACCTTTTCGAGTTCGGTCGCGATGGCGTTCGCCTCGAAGACGGCCACCCAGATCGGAAGCTTGGCATCGGTCCGGGGATCCCGGAGAACCAAGAGCGGCATAGTGGTGATGGGATCGATCATCAATCCCTGAATCCGCATTTCAACCGCCATCGAGGGATCCTCCGGCTACCGACTTTCGGGCGATCCGCCCTCCCGGGCCCCCCCTCACGGAGAGCCCCGGAGTTGCCGTTCCCGCCTTCGCCAGGCGGAGAAAACCAGCATCGAACACCTGCAGGAACAATACGTGCGGCCCCGAATCAAGTCAAGAAAGCGCCTGCTGGAGCTGCAGCCACTCCCCCCGCAAGCTGTTGGGCCGGGCCTGGGTCACCCGGACGTCCACCAGTTGCCCGATCTCCAGTCCCCGGGCCGGAAAGTTCACGATCCGGTTACACACCGTCCGGCCGGCCCACTCGCCGGCGTCCCGCCTCGAGCGCCCCTCGACCAGCACCTCCATCACCCGCCCCACCAGCCGCTGATGGCGCTGGAACTGGATCTCGCGCTGCATGGCCTGCAGCTCCATCAACTGCTCGATCTTGCGCTGGTGGGGCACCGAGTCCGCCATCATGCCCGCCACGGTGCCAGGCCGGGGAGAGTAGACGAAAGAAAACATCTGGTCGAAACCGACCTCCCGCACCAGGCTCAGGGTCTGCGCGAAATCTTCTTCGCTCTCCCCGGGGAAACCCACGATCACGTCGGTCCCCAGGGCGATGTCCGGCATCGCCAGGCGCAGTTGCTCGACCCGTTCGAGATATTTCTCGCGCGTATATCCCCGCCGCATGGCCTTGAGCACTGCCGTCGAGCCGCTTTGCACCGGCAGGTGAAGAGCCGGACAGACCTCCGGGATCTCGGCCATGGCATCGATGATCGGTTGCCGGAGATGGAGCGGATGGGACGTGGTGAAGCGCAACCGCCGCACGCCCTCCGCGCGGCTCGCAGCCCGCAACAGGTCCGCCAGTCCCGCCCCCGTGTCCGGGCAGCGGTAGGCGTTGACGTTCTGGCCGAGGAATTCGATTTCCACGTAACCTTCCGCCGCCAGCGCAAGCACCTCACGGAGAATGTCGTCCAGGCTGCGGCTTTCCTCGCGGCCCCGCGTGGTGGGCACGACGCAGTAGCTGCACGTCTTGTTGCAGCCCTCCATGACCGTCACCCAGGCCTTCCTCCGCCCCTGCATCTTGCGCACCGGCTCGGCCCGCCGCATCAGGCTGTCCTGGTAGAGCGTGGTATCGACGACGCCGCGCTCGTCCTGAAGGCGCGCCAGATGTTCGGGAAGACGGCTGACGGCCCGCGGACCGATCACCAGGTCCACCAGGGGCGCGCGTTTGCGCACGTCTTCTCCCGCGAGCTGGGAGACGCAACCCGCCACCGCGACGATCATCTCGGGCCGTCTCTTCTTCGCTTCCGCCAGGCGCCCGAGGGCCTGGTAGACCTTCTCTTCGGCTTTCTCTCGAATCGCGCAGGTATTGAGCAGCGCCAGATCGGCCGTCTCCGCGTTCGGAGCGCGCTGATAGCCCAGCCCCTCGAGGATGCCTGCCATCTTCTCCGAGTCGTGCTCGTTCATCTGGCAGCCCCAGGTCTCGATCCAGTAGAGCCTCTCCATCACTTCACTCCCGCCCTCTCGTCACTCCGCGACAGACGCGCCCGTCTCCCGCCTGGAGATAAAAACGGGGGACGACCCTGAGGTGTCCCCCGCCATGAAGTCGTGACTGACGAACTCAGCCGCCCCGCCCGGCGTCGTCCCGCGCAAGCGCGCCTTCGGCGCCCGGCCGTCGACCGAAAAAGCCTCTTCCGCGCGAGGCGCCGAACATTCCGCCGCCGGCGCCACAGACCGGCGTGGGGATATCGGCTCCTCCCATCGAAAAGACTCCATCCCGGACGGCTAGGACGACGGAGGTGTCTCCGGCGCCTGGGCATCCGTGCCGCCGGCATTGCCTTCCCCGCCGGGGGGGTTGAGCATTTCGCGCAGCTCCTTGCCCGGCTTGAAATAGGGAACGGCCTTGGCCGGTACATCGACCCGGGTGCCCGTCTTGGGATTCCGCCCCTGGCGGGGACGTCGCATGCGCAGCCTGAACGATCCGAATCCGCGCAACTCGATCTTGTCGCCGCTCTTGAGGGCACCGACGATGGAATCGAGCACCGTGTTGACCACGGCTTCGGCCTCGGCACGGGACAGGCTCGCCGCATCCGCGACCTTGTCCACCAGGTCGGCCTTGGTCATGCGTCCTCCGCTCCGCTGTCCTCTTCGGGCTCCTCCTCCGAAGCGGAGGCGTTTTCGTCGCCCCGCGCCTTGGCCGCCGCACGTTCCCGCAGCGCGGCCAGCTCACCACCGGCCATATCGCCCAGGGTGATCGAGGCCGCCGACTTCTCCTCGGCGACCTGCTCGTTGTAGCTCTCGAGGTCACGACCGCCGAGGGCATCGAGGGCTTCCTTGATCGACAGGCCGATCTTCCGTTCCACCGGGTCGGTCCGCAGGATCTTGACCTTGACCGATTGCCCGACCTGGAAGCGGTCCTGGGGTTTTTCGAGTCGCTCGTGGGCCATCTCCGAGATATGCACCAGGCCCTCGACACCGTCGGCCAGCTCGACGAAGGCACCGAAGTCCGTCAGGCGGACGATCTTGCCTTCGAGGATGTCCCCCGAGTGATAGCGCCGGAAGAACTCCTGCCAGACATCGGGCTGGAGATCCTTGACGCTCAGGCTCAGGCGCTGATTCTCCGTGTCGATCTTGAGGATCTTGGCGTCGACTTCCTCACCCTTCTTGAGCACTTCGGCGGGGTGCTTGACCCGGCGGTTCCAGGTCAGATCGGAAATGTGCACCAGGCCGTCGACGCCTTCCTCCACCTCGATGAAGGCACCGAAGTCGGCAATATTCCGCACCACGCCGCGGATCACGTCGCCGACCTGGTACTTCTCCTGGATCACCGACCAGGGATTGGGAGTGGTCTGCTTGAGACCCAGGCTCAGGCGACGGTTTTCCTCGTCCACGTCCAGCACCACGGCCTCGACCATGTCGCCGATGTTGAGCACCTTCGACGGATGCTTGATCCGCTTGGTCCAGGACATCTCCGAAACGTGGATCAGGCCTTCGATGCCCTCCTCGAGTTCGACGAAGGCGCCGTAGTCGGTCAGGCTGACCACCTTGCCCCGCACGCGGGAAAGCAGCGGGTACTTTTCGCCGGCGTTGGCCCAGGGGTCTTCCTGGAGTTGCTTGAGGCCCAGGCTGACCCGTTCCTTCTCACGGTCGAACTTGAGCACCAGGACGTCGAACTCATCGCCGATGTTGACCACCTCGGAAGGATGGTTCACACGGCCCCAGGACATGTCGGTGACGTGGAGCAGACCGTCGATGCCACCGAGATCGACGAAGGCTCCGTACTCTGTGATGTTCTTCACCACGCCCTTGACGCGGCTGCCTTCCTCGAGAGTCTCGAGCGTCACCTTCTTCTTCTCGGCGTTCTCCTCTTCGAGCACATGCTTGCGGGAGACGACGATGTTGCCCCGCCGGCGGTTCATCTTGATCACCCGAACGCGCACCTCCTGGTCCTTGAGATGCTCGAGATTGCGCACGGGACGCACATCCACCAGCGAGCCGGGCAGGAAGGCGCGAACTCCGATATCCACCGACAGGCCGCCCTTGATGCGATCGATGACCCGCCCGGTGAGAACCTCGCCGGAGCGGTGGGCCGCCTCGACCCGTTCCCAGACCTTGATCCGTTCGGCCTTCTCCTTGGAGAGCGGGATGTAGTCGTCGTCCTCGGCCAGGGACTCGACCACCGCCTCGACGGTGTCGCCGATCTTGATTTCGTCTTCTTCGCCGGTCTTGCGGAACTCCGAGCGGGCGACAGCCCCCTCTTTCTTGAAGCCGATGTCCACGAGGACGATGTCACCGAGGATCTTCACCACTCGGCCGCGGGTGACGGCACCCTCCCGGATGTCTTCCGCCGGAGAATACTCGTCGAGCAGCGCTGCGAAATCCAGCTCCGCGTCGGGAACCTGCTTGTTGTCTTCCTCGTTCTGCCTGGGTTGTGTTTCCATTGCCTGTAGACCTCCGATACCGGGCCGGCCTTGGGATTTGGCCCCACCCCCGCCCCGGCGAAGGCGCCGAAGACGTGAATCAGGGCCAGACCCGCCCGTGGTTCGCCGGCGTCCATCCGACGCCGCCGAACCCTCCTGCGGGGAGCTTCACGATGGACCTCCCGCGCCACGAAGCCCCAATCCTAGGTGTGGCAGCACTTTGGGTCAAGGACGCGAAGAACTTTTCCTCTTTTTCCCGCGACGGCGGGAGGGGGCCTGGATCTCGTCCGACATGCCAGTGGCCCGCCGCAGCCGGATCAGCTCCCGCTCGCTCAGCTCACGGACCTCTCCCACACGCAGCCGGCCCAGGCGCAGCGGCCCGATGGCCACCCGCCGCAAGCGCCGAACCGGATGCCCCACCTGCTCGAACATGCGCTTGATCTGGTTCGGCCGCCCCTCGACCAAGGTCACCTGCAGCCAGCTCGCCCCCTCCAGATCGCTTTCCCGGCGGATTTCGGCGGGTAGAGTACGTCGGCCCCGGTCCAAGACGACACCCTTCCGCAGCCGTTGCAGGGTGCGCTCGTCCGGATGCCCCTTGACCTTGACCCGGTAGGTCTTCGGCATGTGCTGGCGGGGATGGAGCACCTTCTGGGCCAGGTCCCCGTCGTTGGTCAGCAGCAGCAGTCCGTCCGCGTCCCAGTCCAGCCTCCCCACGGGGAAGACCCGCGCCCGGATCCGCGCCGCCCGCAGCAGGTCCGCCACCGTGGGCCGGCCCTCCGGGTCCGCCAGGCTCGTGATCATGCGCCGGGGCTTGAAGGCCAGGAAGTAGCGCCGGGGACCCTGCCGGCCCGCCAGCAGCAACTTCCCGTCCACCTTGATGTGATCCTGTTCGGGATCGGCCTGGGTTCCCAGGCGAGTGACCACCTTGCCGTTGACCGTCACCCGCCCTTCTTCGATCATGCGCTCGGCGCCGCGACGGGAGGCGATCCCGGCGCGGGCCAGGATCTTCTGCAGTCTCTCGGCGCTCATACCTCCTCCTCGGTGCGCGAGGGAGCGGCGGCCATGCGGCCTTCCGGAGCGCCGTCTTCACCCGCCGTCCCCCGGGAGCCGCTCTCCGCCTCGACCTCACCGGGGGGCGACAGGGCGTCGGCCAGTTCCATCACGTCCCCCGTCGCCGCCCCCTCCCCCGCTTCGTCGCCGGCCTCCACGGCCTCCGCACCTTCCCCGTCCAGGGGCTCGACCTCCACGGCCTCGCCCGGGAAAAGCCGCCCCTGAGCGGGCACCACCCGGGTCCCGTAGGCCTCCACCGGGGGCAGATCCTCGAGGCTGTCGAGCCCGAAGTGCAGGAGGAAGTGCCGAGTCGTGCCGTAGAGGATCGGCCGGCCTACCACCTTCTTGCGCCCCAGCATGCGCACCAGGCGCCGCTCCTGCAGGGAACGCAGGGCATAGGAAGGGTCGGTCCCGCGAATCTCCTGGATTTCCGGCGCGGTGATCGGCTGGGCGTAGGCCACGATGGCCAGCACGTCCAGCACCGCGGGCGTCAAGCGCTTGCGGTTGCGGAAGCGGAAGAGGGCCTTGAGTGGAGCCGCGAAGGCGGGCTGGGTCACCAGTCGGTAGCCGCCGGCCACCGCCTCCAGGCGCAACCCCCTGCCCGGCCCCGTCAGCGCCTTGGCCAGGGCTTCGAGCCCGGCCTCGATCTCCTCTCGACCGGTGCCCTCGAGGGCCGCCTGGATTTCACGGATCGCCAGCGGCTCCGGAGAGACGAAGAGCATGGCCTCGAGACAGGCGAGAATGTCCAGCCCCTTTTCGGCCCCGGGCTCCTTTCCGGCCTCCTCGGGGACCGCAAACTGCTCGTTGTGTTCTTCACTCATCGCCGTCCACCGCAGCCCCGGGAGCCTCCGCCGGCCGGTCGTGACGCCGGCGGATGAGAATCTCGGTCCGCCATCCGGCCTGCTGCGCGGTCACGTTACCCAGCCGCACCAGCTCGAGCAAGCCGAGGAAGAGCACGATCCTCTCGAGCCGGGTTCGACAGGCTTCGACCAGGTCCCGGAAGCTGGCTCGCCCGTCCTGTTCGAGGCTCGCCAGGATGCGCGCCATCATGTCGTGGATCTTGAAGTTCTCGCGCCGGATGACCTGGTTGAGATCCTCGCTCTCCAGTCGCGCGAGCACCTTTTCGAAGGCTCCCACCAGCTGGTCGAGGTCGACTTCGAGGGTCATCACCCCCGCCAGTTCCTCCGGCGGGGGCGCGTTCCGCACGAACATCAGCTCGCGGCTGGTCTCGAGCACCCCCAGGGCCTCGGCGGCCTTCTGGTATTTCTCGTACTCCAGCAGCTGCATCGCCAGTTCCAGGCGCGGATCCTCCGCGCCCTCCTCGGCAGGATCGGGCGGCAACAGCATTCTCGACTTGATGTGAGCCAGGGTGGCCGCCATCACCAGGTACTCGGAGGCCACCTCCAGGTCCAGCTCACGCATCTGATCGAGGTAGGCGTTGTACTGGCTGGCGATCTCCGTGATGGGGATGTCCAGGATGTCGATGCCCTGGCTGCGCACCAGATGAAGGAGCAGGTCGAGAGGCCCCTCGAACTGGGGCAGGCTGACCTCGAGCCCCGTCGGTGGCGGAGCGTCGACGGGGGAAGCGAAGATCTCGGGCCGTGGATTGGAAGTGTTCTCGGACATCTCTCGCGCCACCCGGTCCTGGACCCGTTCAAGCCCTGAATATTCGCTGGAGGCCGATGGCGCGGCACGCGCGGGGAGCACGTTCCGGCCCGCCCCCCGGGGACCTTCCTCCGACCCGGCAGCAGCGTAACACCCGCCCGGCGTAAGGGTCAACGGGACGTTCGCTTCTTCTTTGCCTCCAACCTGGCCAGCTTCCGCTGGGCCCGGCAGATCCAGCGCAGGATCTCCCGCGAAGCCTTGCGCCGCGCGCGTTCCACGGACTGCACGTAGGGATCCCACAGAGGGTTCTTGCGGGTGGAGGCGACCTCGACGAAGCGGCTCTCCGCCTTGCGCAACAGGCGCCCGTCGGCGGTGGCCGTGATGCGCACCGCGTAGCGCACTTCCACTTCGCGCCGCACGCCGCGGCGCGTCGTTCCCGTCTCGTAGTCGTAGACGTTCACGCCCCCCGGTACCTGGCCCTCCCGCCACTTTTCCAGTTGCACGACGGCCTTCAAGGCGGGCTTCTCGCCCGGCTCGGCCGGGCGCACCGGGCACGAGCTGGTGACCAGGGCGAGCAGCAGGGCGTCTTCGAAGGCGTCCCTGTCCCGGTCGGCGACAGCCCGGCGGGATTCCACCACGATGTCGACGGGAGTTCCCTTCGGCGCTGCGGGAGCGCCCCGGGACGGCGTCCCGGACAGCAGCCCGGCGACCAGGAAGGCCAGGAGGCGGTAGCACGGATGACGGTCGGCGGGAGGGAACATCTCCCCGTGAGTCTACTCCGCTTCGCGATAGACGACCCGGACCATGCCGAAGGAAACCACGTCCCCATCGCGGAGCAGAACCTGTTGCCCGGGAGCCAGCCGCACGCCGTTGACGAAAGTTCCGTTGAGCGCACCCACCTCCTCGGCCACCATCCAGCCCTCGGACGAACGGGTCAGCCGCGAATGGCGCCGGGAAACCGAGCGATGGGTATCGACTCCCGTCAGGTCGATTTCCGGCTGGATCTCGGTCACCGGATCGTAGCGACCGACGAGAACCTGCTCGCCCTGCAGGGGGAAGATCGCGCCTCCGCCATCGAGCACCAGCCGACCGGTCGCCGAGGAAGCCGGCGCCACGGTTCCGGCTTCCTTCGCCGCGGGAGCGTCGGGCGCCGGCCTGCCGAACTCGCGCCGGGCGGCTGCCATCTTGCGCATCATCCTCACCGCGAATTCCGGGTTGGCCTCGAGCAGGCGCTGAAAGACCGACGGTCCGAGTTCGACGACCTCGCAGTCGGTCTCCGCCTCGGCGTTCACCCCGTAGGGCTGCCCTTCGAGGAGCGCCGACTCCCCGAAGAAATCCCCCTTCCCGAGCAGTCTCGAAGGGTGGCCCTCCCCCGCCCCGGGCTCGCGCAACCGCACGCTGCCCGCGTTGACGACGAACAGGCAGCCCCCTCTCTCGCCGGCGGCGACGATACGCTCACCGGCCTTGTAGGACACCGTCAGGGATCTGAAGACGTCGGATGCCATGCGCTCTCGCAATGCGGCCCACACCCCGCCGCGGTGCAACAGGCGCGGAGCCGAGTTTCCCTGCGAATATATGGAGCGGCCCCGGCCGGGGTCAACATCAGCCCCCGAACGGCGAACCCCGGTGGTTTTCTCCCCCACCTTTCGAACGCCTGCGGTGAATCGCGGTCGCAGCCTCGAGACGCACCGCCTGGTCCTCATCTTCACGGGCGATCGCGGCGAGCACCGCATCCACATCGAACACGCTGTCCACCAGCTGACGCACCGCCGTGCGACGCACCTCGGGCCGGGGATCGCTTCGCGCCAGCCGCACCAGGGCTTGATGGCACTGGGCGGCCAGGGCACTGTCCCCGCCGGCCCCGCGGTGATGAGCCGGCCGATGCAGCCGTCCCCGCAGGAGGCTCAACCCCATGGCCGTGGCCGCCAGTTCGCGGCGCCGAGGATCGGCATCGCGGCTGCGCCGCAGGAGCCCGGGGACCCAGCGGTGGTCGGCCAGTCCGAAACGTGCCGCCTGTTCGAGGGCGATGTCCACCAGCAGCGGGTTGGAGCCCTCGAGCCAATGTACGAGACGGCCCTCGGCGGCGACGCGGTCGGCGTCGTCCTGGTACCGCACCAGCGCCCGCACCGCTTCCAGCAGGGCCTGGCGACCCTCGGCCGGCAGCGGTATCCGCGAGCGGTAACCGAAAGCCGGCCGGTAGAGATCCAGCGCCGGGCGCTCCCCGTGGGAGTCGAGCCATGGCTCGAGGATGAAAAAGGCCTGCTCTCCCTCGTGGACTTCGAATGCCGGGGTGCCCGGCTCGCGCATGCGGTTGGCTCCCCGGAAAGCGACGCGCAACTCGGCCGGCAGGTCCTCGGGACCACGCAGACGTTCGATGACTTCGAGCCAGGCCTTGCCCGGCACCTTGAGGACACGGGCCAGGACGATGGTCTCGCCCCGGGACATGCGGCTGTTGAGATCGATGCCGTCCCTAACGCGGGCATGCTCGACCCTGGGGCGGGCGGCATGGACCGCGGGAGCCGGGACGACAAGAGCCAGCAGGACGGCGATCAGCGCTCGGCTCGGGCAGCGTGCTCGCCGCGCCGACGGCCGGCCAACCCCGCACCCAGCAGGATGAAGCCCACCGCGACCAGCAGGGCGCTGGCCTTGACCAGGGGATCCTCGACCGCGTTCCAGAGTTCCAACGGTTGGGATAACGCCTCCAGTCCATCGGCCCCGCCCGAGAGCGCCAGCAGCATTCCACCTGCCGCAAGGCCGAACAAGGCCCCCGCCATACCACCGACGAGAATACGCCCCCGGGCCGCCCCCGGGCGAACCTCTTCGGCCGCCATCTGCGGTGCGGGGTCGGCGGCGGGGGGCGGGTCGGGAGCCAGAACCGGCGGCGCTTCGGGCAGGGCCGGCCCGGCCTCCGGAACGGCGATCTCCGCCGGTGGCGCCGCCTCCGGAGACACCGGCGGCGAGGCGACAGGCAGCGCCGGCTCGTCGGCCGGCGGCGACAGGGCCTCCTCCGCGGGAGGTGCGGAAAGCGGCGAGGGGTCGCAGGCCTGCACCTGCACCCTCAAGGGCTCGGGATAGCTGCCCTTCGGCACTGCGAGAAATCTCCGGGTCTTGACCGCTGTCGTACTCACCTTGAGGTCTCCCGTTCCAGCTCACTCACCCAGGTCGAGAGTCAAGGTCAGGCGATAGCGTCGCACCCCTTCCGAAGTGGCCACCTCGAGCGGAATGAGAATCTCCTGGGGCTGCCCCACCACGAGCCGGGTGGCTTCCAGGGCCGGCTCCTGGAACAGGGGATCTTCGGGCTCCACCTCCACGGCGGTCGCCGTGGCCGTGGGCACGGCGGCCACCGCCGTCGAAGCCGCGGGCGGATCCGCCGGCGGCAGGTTCAGATCCCGCCGGTCGATCTTGATCGTCGCTCCGCCGGCACTCGCCGCAGGGGGAGCCGGCACGGAGAAAACCTCGTCGTCGGTGGCGGGCCCGGGAGTCACCGCGAGTTGCGGCTCGACTCCGAAAATGTCACCCAACGGCGGCGCACTCGGAGGCGGCGCACTCGGAGGCGCGGCCGGCGCCACGGGGGCCGAGGGGGCGGGTGCCGGCTGAGCGGTGGGGGCAGGCTCGGTGCCCGAAGCGACGTCCTGCGACGGGGGAGGCGGCGTCGGGGACGCGGCCGCCGGAGCGGCCCCGGCAAAGGCGTCGTCGAACTCGAAACTCGGTGCCTCCGCGGCGGGAGCGACCTCGGCCGCGGGAGTGTCGACGAGGGTCTGGGCCCCCGCGGGAGGAACCGTGACCGGGGCGGCGGGGGGGGCCTGAGGCGTCGCCGTGGGCGGCAGAGGATCGCCGGCGACCGGGGTGGCCACCGGAGGAGCGGAAGCCGCCGCGGCCGGCGCCTCGATGGAGGGTGGTGCGGAGAGTCCCGCCTGCTGGCCGGAGTAGCGCTCGTTGAGATGCAGCAGCACCAGCTTCGTGATGTGCCGCAGGGTCTCCTGGACCCCCACCCCCGTGGTCGCCACGGCTTCGTAGAAAGGCACGTTGTACTTGTTCAGCTTCTCGTTGAGCTGCTCGACGGAAAGGGCGTTGGGCAAATCCTGCTTGTTGTACTGCAAAACGTGAGGAACCTGGGAAAGCTCCAGTCCGTGCCCCCTCAAGTTCTCCTCGAGATTGCGGAAGGAATCCAGGTTCGCATCGAGCATGGTCTCCTGGCTGTCCGCCACGAAAACCACCCCATCGGCGCCTTTGAGCACCAGGCGGCGGGTCTCGTTGTAGAAGACCTGGCCCGGCACGGTGTAGAGCTGGACCTTGGTCTTCATCCCCTGGATCTCGCCGAGATCGATCGGCAGGAAATCGAAGAAGAGAGTCCGGTCGGACTTGGTCGCCAGGGAGAGCATTTTCCCGCGGACCCCGGCAGGCATGTTGTCGTAGATGAACTGGAGGTTTGTCGTCTTGCCGCAGAGTCCCGGGCCGTAGTAGACGATCTTGGTGGTCAATTCTCGCGTCGAGTAATTGAAGACGACCATGAAGTTTCTCCCCGGCGACCCGCCGCTCGTCAGGCCGCCAGCCGGACGCACCCCTCCGGTGCGTATTCCCGGGAAAGATAGGGCGTGGGCAAGCCGCATGTCAAAAGACTTTCCTGCCCCCAGCGTTTCGTCACTCGCCGCGCCCATCCGCGGAGCGCCGCCGGGGAGCCGGCTTGAAGTCGATCACGACAGGCGTGGGTCCCAGATCGAACGCCTCCCGGAGCCGGTTTTCCAGAAAACGGCGGAGTTGGGGCGTCATCTGGGCCCGCTCCCGGTGAAAAATGATGAAGCGGGGGGGCAGGACCCCCGTCTGGGTGATGTAGAGCATCTTGGGGGCGCTGCCCCCCTCGGCCGTGTGGCGCCGGACCACCCGGTCGAGAAAGCGGTTGAGCTCCGAGGTCTTGAGTCGGCGCCCGGCGGCGCGGGCCACGTCGAGGGCCGTGTCGAGCACCTTGAAGACCCGCTGCCCGGTGAGGGCCGAGACCGTCAGGCGTGGAGCGTAGCGCACGAACCCCAGCCGGGTCTCGAGAGCATCGTCGATCCGCTCGACCGCCGCTTCGGGATCTTCGATCCGATCCCACTTGTTGAGCACCAGGATCAGGGGCCGGCGGGCCTTGGCGATTTCACCGGCGATCGCCACGTCCTGGGACGTGGGTCCCATCACCGCGTCGAGCACCAGCACCGCCAGATGGCTGCGTTCGAGTCGTCGACGGGTGAAGAGGATGCCGATGGCCTCGTCGCGCTCGGCGACCCGGCTGCGCTTGCGCAGCCCGGCCGTATCCACCAGTCGAAAACGCCGTCCATCCCGGATCAGCGCCACGTCCACCGCGTCCCGGGTCGTACCGGGCAGGGGACTGACGGTAACCCGTTCCTCTCCCGCCAGACGATTGACCAGCGATGATTTGCCCACGTTGGGTCGCCCCACCACCGCCAGCAGCAACTCGTCTTCCGGGTCCGGCAGGCGGTGGGGATCGTCCGGTTCGGTTTCCTCCTCGGTTTCCGGCAGATGGGCCGCCACCCGTGAGAGGAACTCGTCGAAGCCCAGGTTGTGTTCGGCGGAAACCGGGATCGGCTCGCCAAGCCCCAGGCGCCAGGCCTCGTTGGAGTGATCCACCAGCGCCGGCAC
Source organism: Acidobacteriota bacterium (assembly GCA_030949985.1). Taxonomy (NCBI): domain Bacteria; kingdom Pseudomonadati; phylum Acidobacteriota; species Acidobacteriota bacterium. The sequence continues at coordinate 170,694 of JAUZRX010000015.1, read as the reverse complement.
GTCGATTTTGTTCACCGCCACGACCACCGGAACATCCGCCTCCCGCAACAGGGCGGCGACGGACTCGTCCAGCGGGGTCACCCCGGACCTGCCGTCGATGACGAAGACCAGTACCGTAGCTTCCCGGGCGGCGAAAAGGGCCTGGCGCGTGACCACCTGGAGCAAGTCCTCGTCGGCACTGGGCACCAGCCCGCCCGTGTCCAGCAGGATCGCCTCCCGCCCCTCGATCCGGACTCTCCGCTCGATGCGGTCGCGGGTCACCCCGGGGCGGTCGTGGACGATGGCCTCCCGTCGGCCCAGCAGACGGTTGAAGAGGCTCGATTTTCCCACGTTGGGTCGCCCCACCAGGGCCACCCGCGGCAGCGTCTTCCTTTTGGCCATGCTCCAGGTCCCCGGGGCCCCGCGATGCGGCGGCGCGGGGGCATTCTACCCCCGGATGGCTCCGGCGCCCGTGGAAGTCCCCCATGCAGGCGGGTGGGTTCTCGTATAGACTGCGGCGCGGCAGTGGTCGCACAGCGCCCTGCCTTTTGCCCGGTGGAAGCATTCCCGGGCCGAGGAGCCGTCGGATGGTCAAGGCAGATCTCGTCAATCGCGTTGCGGAAGTGGCTGAACTCAGGAAATCCCAGGCCATCAAGGCCGTCGACGCTCTCTTTGACGCCCTGCGGGAAGCCATGGTCGCCGGCGAGAGGATCGAATTCCGCGGTTTCGGCGTCTTCCAGGTCAAGCCCCGGAAGCGCGGCTTCGGCCGGAATCCTCGCACGGGACTCGAAGTGAAGATTCCCCCCGGACGAACGGTTCGCTTCAAACCCGGCAAGGACCTGCGCAACCTCAACCTGTGAGTGCGCCCCTCCGACCCGAACCGGTCTTCCCCGCGTTCCATCCCCGGCTGCCACCCGGGCGCCGCCGGCGTCCCCCGGTGCTGCCATGGGTCTTGGCGGCGGCCACGGTCTTCACGACTCTGATCGCCGGAATCTTTCTCGCCCCCTCTTCCGCTCAAGCCATCGATCGCCTTCTCGCCGACCCCGGCACCCTCGTCGGCGTGCTCCGCGAGGTGGGACTGACCGGCTTCCTGACCCGGATCGGCACCACCATGAGCCGGGCCTGGCCCTACGCCATGGCGATCCTGGCTTTCTTCCTGGCCCACGAGATGGGGCACTACCTGGCCTGCCGCTTCCACGGTGTGGATTGCACCCTGCCCTACTTCCTTCCCGGCCCGCCTCCGATCGGCACCTTCGGGGCCGTGATTCGCATCCGGTCTCCCTTCCCTCATCGACGTGCCCTGTTCGACATCGGCATCGCCGGTCCGCTGGCCGGTTTCGCGGTGATGCTGCCCATTCTCGCCCTGGGTGTGCTCGATCTCGAGGCGGTTGCCCACACGCCCCTGCCCCCCGGCACCGAGTCGATCTACTTCGGCGATTCCCTGCTGACGACCCTGCTCACGCGCACCCTGCGACCGGAGGTCGGCCCCGACGCCGATCTTCTCATCTCCCCGCTTTTCGTGGCCGGATGGTTCGCCATGCTGGCCACGGCGATGAACCTCATCCCGGCCGGCCAGTTCGACGGGGGGCACATCTTCTACGCCCTCTTTCCCCGCTGGCATCGCAAGCTCTCTCTCGCCTCGGGCCTGGCGCTGCTTTCCCTGGTGCTGACGATCGGCCTGCTGCGCCAGCAGTTCTCCGCGTGGACCGTGTGGGCCTTCGTCGTGCTGCTCTTCGGCCGTCGTCACCCACCGGTGCCCGACGACGGCCGGCCCCTCGGCGCCTGGCGCTGGGCCCTGGCGGTGACCGTTCTCGTCGTGCTCGTCGCCTGCTTCATTCCCCACCCCATCGGTACGACCACCGGTTGACGGCAACCACAGCGTCCCCTGGCGCGCCGTGATCCAAGCTCTCAGATCCAGCGCCGCCAGGCGGGCGAGCACCTCACGGTGGGGGTGCCCGTGGACGTTGCCCCGGCCGCAGGAAATGCCCACCAGTACCGGGCGCCAGGCCCGCAACAGCCGGATCCCCGTCGAGCCCCTGGAACCGTGGTGACCGGCGACCAGCAGGTCCACCGGCGCCCGCGGCCCGGGCGCCGGCATGCGTCGCTCCCGATCGATTCCCAGGTCTCCGGTGACCAGCACCCGACGCGGCCCCACGGCCACGACGACGGCCAGCGACTGGTCATTTCCCGCCCCTTGGAGGCCCGGAGGAGGCGAGAGGATTTCCAACCGAACGCCACCGGCCCGTAACGTGCGACCCCGGGAAAGAGGCTCGAGGGGAATCCCCAGGTCGGCCGCACGATGCGCCAGGGGCCGCCAGCGGGGATCGTCCAGCCCCCCCCCGGGCAAGCCGATCCACTGCGGCCGCAGGGCCTGCACCAGTCCCGGAGCGGCGCCCACATGGTCCCTGTCGGCATGGCTGACGATCAGCGCCGCGAGGCGGAAGCAGCCTCGCTCCCGCAGGAGTCCGGGCAACGCCCGTCCACCCTCCCGTGGGTTGCCGGTGTCGATCAGCACGCATCCCCCGCGGCCCACGACGAGCACCGCCTGGCCCTGCCCCACGTCCGCAAGCATCACGCCGGCCGTCGGTGGAGGCGCCGGCAGCAGGGAGCGCAGCGGCCAGGCGCTCAACAACAGGCAAGCGCACCAGCAGGCCGCCGACCACCCTCTCCGCTCACTGAGCAGAGCCGGCCCCAGCAGCAGCAGGCAGGCAGGAGCCCACCAGGGCGAGACCCCGGCGGCCAGCGCCCCCGATCCGGGAGCGGCGGCTGCCAGCCGGCACACGCCGTCGATCCAGAGCGCGCCGGCCTGGGCGATGCCCCGGGCCAGTTCGGCGAGCGCTCCCGCGGGGGCCAGCACCGCGATCCACCCCCCGATCAGCGCCGGCAGCAACCCGGGCGCCGCCACCGCGGTGGCGGGTATACCCCAGGGCGACAGCCTGCCGGTGAGGGTGACCAGAAGAGGCCACGTGGCGAGAAAGGGCGCCGCCGCCACGAGCAGGCGCCGGTGACCGGCTCGGCGGAAAGCCAGCACGATGGCCGCGGAGGCCACGACGGTGAGTTGGAAAGACAGTGACGCGGCCTGTGCCCCGTCGACGGCCAACAGCAGCAATACGACCAGGGAGAGCATCGCCGCCGCGGAACTGGCTCGACCCAGCAAGGCCGCCAGCCAGCCCAGCATCAGCAGGGCCGCCGCCCGGTGCACCGGCGCGGTCGCAGGCAGGGTGAGCACGAGTAGACCCGTCAGCAGCATGGCCGCCACCTGCCGGCGGCGGTTCCAGCGCCCCAGAATCCGCGAAAGGGCGGCACCGAACACCGTCGCCACCAGGCCCACATGCATCCCTGAGACCACCGCCAGGTGAGCCAGCCCCGAAGCACGCAGCCGGGCGAGGAAGGCCGGATCCAGGGCGCTGCGATCTCCGGTCACCAGCGCGAAGACCAGCGCTCCCCCCCGGGAAGCCTGCCCCGGCAGTCGTCGACGCGCCCGGCTGAGCCAGGATCCGCGCAGGCGGGTGGCGACGCCCCTCAACCACCCGCTCCAGTTCGCCTCGCACGCCACCTCCACGGCACTCGCGCAGGACGCCACCAGCCTTCCCCGGCCCCTCCACCGCCCCCTGGCCCGGATCCGGCCTCCTTCACGGAGCCGGGGGTCGAAGCGGTCGAGCCAGGCGATTCCCGTGCGGGGGACCTCCAGCCTCCACGTACCGTCGGCGGCGGCCAGCACGATCTCCCGACCCTCCGATAGGACGCGCAGGTCCAGCACGACCCCTTCGATCTCGTGCCAGCCCGCCGTCAGGGGCTCCCAGGGAGTCCAGCGGGCCGCCGCCGGAGCCGCGTAGAGCAGCGCCACCAGCAGGGGCGTCCAGATCTCCGGCCGGGAAGAAAGCCGCCTCCCCACAGCCGCCAGGGCGGCCCCGATCAAAAGGGCCAGGGCCGGACCTCGACCCGGCAGCGCACAGCCCGACCAGGCCCCCACCCAGGCGGCCACGGCGGCTGCCGCAAGCCTGCGCTCTCCCGGCCTCATGGCGGCAGTGTGGGACCGGTGGCCCGGCGGCACGGCCATCCCCGCCGCAGCCCTCCCGCTCCCGCAACGCCGGAGCGCCGAACACTCCGCGTGAAGCGAGGGCCGTAGGGGCCTCCTGCGGGCTCCTTCCGGTGCACGGACCTTGGAGTCTCGGTCCCTCGTACCGGAAAGACTTCATCAACGGACGACTAGGGGCCCAGCAGCGGCAACAGGGAGAGGTCGGGCAGCCGGAAGCGCCGACGCAGGCGACGCTGCAGGGCGCGCCGGCAGGCGTGCTCCCGCACCGCCGGATCCATGCCGTCGGCGTAGGGCTCCACATCCTCGAGGGCCTGCTGTTCGAGCTCCCGGCGTTCCTCGCAGGAAAGGGCTGCCAGGCAGGCCTCGAAAAGCCGCCTTTCGAGGTTCGAGGCCAGGTCCTCGCCCAACTCGACGACCGCTTCCCCCGCGGAGGCCTTCTCGAGCAGTCCCGCAATTTCCTCGCGAATTTCCCGGGGAGCGGACGAGGCCGCCACGGCGCGTCCCATCTCCGCCACCGCCGCCCGGGAGTCATCCGCCTCCACCGGGTCCCGGGAGCCCCGGGGACGGGTTCTCCCCGCCTGCAGATCGGCGAAGGCCTCTTCCACCGCCGGCGCGCAGTAGGCCAGCGAGCGGGGCAGTCGCAGGGGCTTGCGGGAGGCCGCCTGGGCAAAGACCTCGCTCATCACGGAGGTCACGAGGGAAAGGGGGATGCCCCGGGCGAACCAGTCCAGGACACGCTCGAAGTCCGCCGGCGAGAGCACCAGCGGCCGCGCGCGCAGCTTGCCCAGATGCCGCTCGATGGCGACGACGTAGTCTTTTTCGCTGAGCTCTTTCACTGCGATGTCCCTGGCCCTCTCGTCCTGCGGGACCGGCCCACAGGCGTTTCAGACAGGATACTTGAAGGCCAGGGTGCGACGCTCGACGCACTTGAACAGCAATTCGAGGGCTCGACGATAGTCCTTCTCCGATCCCCCCACCGGGTCGAGCAGATCCGCGCTCTCCTCGGGTTCCCGGATCAGGGAGACCTTTCGCAAGGCTTCCGGGAAGGTGCGCTCGATCCAGTCCCGGTGACGCCGGGCCATGACGACGATCTCGTCAGCCGTGCCGACCATCGCGCGGGTGGCGAGCTTGCTCCGGTGGCCCGAGAGATCGATGCCGTACTCGCCCACGAGACGCCGGACGACCGGATCCGCGGGCGCGCCGCCCATATCCATGATCCCCGCCGAAGTCACGCTCACCGTCGTGATGGCAAACCGTTCGAGCAGATGCCGCATGTAGTACTCCGCCGCCGGAGAGCGGCAGATATTCGCGGTGCAAAGGAAGAGAACTCTCATCGGGAGCTGTTTCGCGCGTGGAGGATGCGAAGACCCTCGAGGGTCAAATGAGGGTTCGTGAAGTCGATCCGCTTCATCAAGGGGCCGATGATGCCGGCGGTGCCTCCCGTCACCACGACGGTCACGGTCTCGCCGAGTTCCTCTTCGATCCTTTCCACCAGGCCATCGACCATCGCCGCGTGCCCGTAGAGCGCTCCCGACCGAATGGAGTCCATCGTGTTGCGGCCGATGACCCGCGGCGGAAGCGCCAGGTCGACCCGAGGCAGGCGGGCGGCGCGCACCGAGAGAGCATCGACACCGACCCTCGCGCCCACCGTGATGACCCCCCCGAGATACTCGCCGGACGCCGTCATCACGTCGAGAGTGGTCGCGGTGCCGAAATCCACCACCACGGCCGGACCGCCGTAACTCTCGAGAGCGGCGACCGCATTGACGATCCGATCGGCCCCCACCTCCTGGGGAGAGTCGGTACGAATCTTCAGTCCCGTGCGAATCCCCGGCTCCACCAGCAGCGGTTCCTTCCCCACCAGCCGCGCCAGGGCCCGGCGCCCCTCCCCGGTCAGGGGCGGGACGACCGAGGCCATCACCGCCGATTCGATCCCGGCCGCCGCCTCCCCCAGGGCCCCGCGAAGCAACACGGCGAACTCGTCGGCGGTCATCTCCCGCCGGGAAGACAACCGCCACGACCCACGCAGCGTCTTCCCGTCGAAGACACCCGCTACGATCTGCGTATTCCCTATATCGACGACCAGAAGCATGAAGCGGCTCTCACCCCCCTTACCATTGCGCCCTATCCTGCCCTTTTCCGCCCCCGGACTCAAGACCCCGCGCGCCCCCCGCGCCGCCGCCGTCGATCGAGGCGATCTCTCCGTGGCGCAGGGCTCGCACCTCACCGCTGTCGAGATCCCGAAGCACCAGGGCGCCATCGGCCGCCAGGTCGACGAAGTCTCCCCGCAGCAGGTCACCGGCGGGGGTCCGCACGGTGATCCGGCCCCCGACCCGTGGAACGATGCAGGCACGTACCTCCCCCAGGATCTGCGGCCAGCCTCCATCGAGCAGGAGCCGGGTTCGCGCCTCGAATGCCTCGAGCAGTTCGGCGGCCACCATGGCCAGGGCCTCAGCGCTCGATCCAGGCAGGGAGACCGCCCCCGCTCCCCGCGCAGCGGCATCGAGGCGGGAGGGATCCGGGCCCAGGTTCAGGCCGATCCCGGCGATCACCCGCGCCGCGCCCCCGGCGGGCGTCAGCAGTTCGAGCAGAACTCCGCCCACCTTGCGCTGTCCCCGGAGCAGGTCGTTGGGCCACTTGAAAGACAGCGCCGGCCCACCGGCCGCCATCACGGCCCGCCGTGCCGCCAGGGCCAGGGCGAATCCCAGCCTCCAGGAATGATGCGGCTCCGGCAGCGGCTCGAGAATCACGGACAGGTAGAGCCCCCCCGGAGGCGAGACGAAAACCCGCCCGCGACGTCCCCGCCCGCGGCTCTGCTCGCCGGCGAGGATCGCCGTCCCCGGGCCGGCGTCGTCCACCCGGCGCCGCGCCTCGTCCATCGTGGAGTCCAGCCGGGGCACCCAGATCAGGGGACGACCGAGGGCCCGGGTGCGCAGCCGGCGTTCGATGGCCGCGGTGGGATCGGCCGCCGCGCTCACCCCGCCGGGACCTCGTCCTCGAGATCGAGGGCCAGATCCGCCGCGCACACCGAATGGGTCAGCGCTCCGAGGGAGAGGCGGTCGGCTCCGGTCTCGGCGTATTCGCTCAACGCACCGATCCGCAGCCCTCCCGACACTTCCAGCCGGCAGCGCCCACCGCTCCGCTGCACCGCTTCGCGCACGACTTCGGGCTCCATGTTGTCCAGCAGGATCCACCCGGCCCGCGCCTCGAGGGCCTCGTCGAACTCTTCCAGGTCGTCGACTTCCACCTCGATCTCCGCGGGATCGTAGCCGGCGGCACGCACCGCCTCGATCGCCGGCCGGATGCCGCCGGCCAGTTGCTTGTGGTTGTCCTTGATCATTACCAGGGTGTCCAGGCGCAGGCGGTGGTTTTCGCCCCCTCCGATCGCCACGGCGTACTTCTCGAGCAAGCGCAGTCCCGGCGTGGTCTTGCGGGTATCCGCCACCCGGCAGGAAGTATGGCTCACCTCCTCGACGGCCCTGGCGGTGGTGGTCGCGATCCCGGACAGGCGAGCGAGCAGGTTGAGCATCACGCGCTCACCGGCAAAGACCGCGCGGGCGTCGCCGCGGATCCGGGCCAGGGTCCGCCCGGCAGCGGCCCGCGCCCCGTCGTCGAGGAGTGTTTCCACCACCGCCCGGCGGCCGCTGCGCGCGGCAAGCTCTTGGTAGACCAGGGAGCAGACGGCGAGACCCGCAACCACCACTTCCTCGCGGGCCACGAGACGAGCACTGACATCTCGGCCCTGGGGGAAAACGGCCTCCGAGGTGATATCGCCGCCGGTACCCAGGTCCTCGTCGAGAGCCGCTGCGATCACCCGCCGGGCATCGTCGAGAGGAAAGCGCGCCGCGGAAGAGCTCATCCGAAGCTCTCCAGTCGCTCGGCAAGGCTCGCCAGACGGCTTTCCAGATCCTCGAGGCGCGCCCGTTCCTTGTCGACTACTGCCGCGGGAGCTCGCTCGACGAACGAAGCGTTGGAGAGCTTCCTGCGGCAGGCTTCCGCCTGGCCCGCAAGCTTGTCGCGCTCCTTTTGGAGCCGTGCCTTCTCCTGCTCGAGATCCAGCGCACCGGCCATCGGGATGATCACCTCGACCGTGTCGAGCACCTGGCGCAGAGCCGGTTCTTCCGGGGGATCCGTCGCGAGCAAATCGACTTCTCGGGCCTTGACCAGGCCGGCGATTCGCCCGGCGAAGACTCGCAGGGCCCTCTCACCTTCCGGCCGGCGGGGCCTCAAGCGCAGGGTGATCTCCTTTCCCGGAGCGATGCCGGCCCCCGTCTTCAGCGCCCGCGCCGCCGACACGGGGGCGATCAGCCATTGTTCGACCAGGGCGATTGCCTGCCCGTCGTCCAGGCCCTCGGGAATGGGAACACCGGGGTCATCGGGAGTGGGGATCCGCGAAGCGGCCAGCAACGCGGCATCCCCTTCCCGCCGGGGAAGGCTCTGCCAGAGTTCTTCGGTGATGAAGGGTGCGACCGGATGCAGCAGGCGGAGGGCGCCGTCCAGCACGTCGATCATCACCGTCAGCCGGCTCGATCCCTTCCTGTCGCCTTCGCTCTTTCCGGCAAAATCGGGCTTGCTCAACTCGATGCACCAGTCGCAGAAAGTGTGCCAGAGGAAGTGATAGATCGCCTCGCAAGCGTGGTCGTAACGGTGTGCCTGGAAACTGGCGTGCACCCGACCGACAAGCTGGCGGTAGGAGGCCAGCAGATAGTGGTCGAGGGCGTCGAGTTCCAGTTCCTCAGGCGGGAGGCGCCTGAAATCCCCGCCCTCGACCTGCATCAGCAGGAAGCGGGTGGCGTTCCACAGTTTGTTCAGAAAGGCGCGGTAGCCGGTCAACCGCTCCTCGGACAGGGCCAGGTCGGAACCCGGAGAGGCCAGCGCGGCGAGAGTGAAACGCAGGGCATCGACCCCGTGCTCGTCCATGGCCGAAGACGGGTCGACCGCGTTGCCCTTGGTCTTGGACATCTTCACGCCCCGGGCGTCCCGCACCATGCCATGGAAGAGCACAGTCCGGAACGGCACCTCACCCACCAGGTGCAGTCCCGACATGATCATCCGCGCCACCCAGAAAAAGATGATGTCGAATCCCGTGACCAAGGTATCGGTCGGATAATAACGCTCGAGTTCCGCGCCCTTTTCCGGCCAGCCGAACACGCCGAAAGGCCAGAGCTGGGAGGAAAACCAGGTATCGAGCACGTCGGGATCCTGGCGCAGCTCTCCACCGCCGCAGGCCCTGCAGACCTCCGGCGCCTGGCGGACGACCATCACCTCCCCGCAGCCATCGCAATACCACGCCGGAATCCTGTGGCCCCACCAAAGCTGCCGCGAGACACACCAGTCCTGGATGTTCTCCAGCCAGTGGTAGTACGTCTTCTCCCACGACGACGGCACGAAACGGATCTTCCCCGAACGCACGGCCTCGATGGCCGGCCGCGCCAGTGGCTCCATCTTCACGAACCACTGGGTCGAAAGCCGCGGCTCGACGATCACACCACTGCGCTGGCACCGGCCCGGGGCGTAGAAGTGGTCCTTCCGTCCCCGAAACAGGCCCTTGTCCGTCAACGCCTTTTTGACCGCTTCCCGCGCCTCGAAACGATCGAGACCGGCGAAGGCCCCCCCCGCCTCGTTGATTTTCCCGTCCTCGGTCAGGATGTCGATCATCTCGAGGTCGTGGCGGCGTCCGCATTCGAAATCGTTGAAGTCATGGGCCGGAGTGACCTTGACTGCGCCGGTTCCGGTTGTGGGATCGGCGAGGATGGGATCAGCAATCACCCGCAGGTTTCGTTCAGGAAAAAAGGGGTGGAGCAGACGCTTGCCGATCACCGCCTGCCAGCGCTCGTCGTCCGGGTGCACCGCAACAGCGGTATCACCCAACATCGTCTCCGGCCGAGTGGTCGCCACGACGATCTCGCCTCCACCCTCGATCGGGTAGGCGAACGACCACATCTCGCCCTTCTCGGGCTCATCGCGATCCACCTCGAGATCCGAGAGGGACGTCCGTAAGGCCGGCGACCAGTTGATCAGCCGCGTCCCCCGATAGATCAAGCCCTCCTCGTGAAGCCGTACGAAGGTCTCACGCACTGCCTTTGAAAAACCGGGATCCAGGGTGAAACGTTCCCTGGACCAGTCGCATGAGCAGCCGAGGCGGCGCAGCGTACCCATGATGCGCTCCCGGTACTGCTCCTTCCATTTCCAGACCTCCTCGACGAAGGCCTCGCGTCCGATCTCGTGTCGGTCGCGCCCCTCCTTGGCCAGCTCGCGCTCCACCACCATCTGGGTGGCGATCCCGGCGTGATCACAGCCCGGTACCCAGACGGCGTCCTCGCCCAGCATGCGATGCCAGCGCACGATGATGTCCTGCAGGGTGTAGTCGAGGGCATGGCCGATGTGCAGCGAGCCGGTCACGTTGGGTGGGGGGATGACGAGGGAAAAGCGGGGGCCGCCCTGCTCCGGATGGGCAGCGAAGAGCCCGCTTGCTTCCCACATCCGCCCGACCCGAGCCTCGTAGCGCTCGGGAGAGAAAGCCTTCTCCAGGGTCATTTGTCCTTGTCCTCGTGCTGGGCGGGAGCAGCCGGAGCCATCTCCCGAATCAGTCTCTCGAGCAGGTCCGGGAGAATCTCCCACGCCACTTCCCGGATGATTTCCGGCGCCAGCTCTTCCACGGCCCGGCGGGCCTCGGCGCGCAGGACCGGCTCGGCGGCCGAGGTCGGCGCAGGGGACAGCCCCTGGCCTCCGGCCGCGAAGTCGCGGGAGAAACCCTCCTCCCCCGGCAGCGGTGCCCGAGTGACCGACCAGGGCTCCCGCGCGGCAAAGACATCGCCGTCGGGCGCTGTCTCGAGAGGCTCTTTCTCTTCCCCCTCCGCCGTCCCACGATCTCGTCGCCCGGCTTCGGATTCGAGCGGGTCCACCGCGCGGTCACGAGGCGGGAGGCCACCGAGGAGTGCTTCGACTCGGTCAACCAGCGCTTGGGGCTCGAAAGGCTTGACCAGGTGGCCGACGGCACCGCACTCCGCCGCCATCTCCTCGTCAAAGGGTTCAAAAGCGCCGGTCAGGAGCAGCACCGGAATCCTGTCCCCCGGAGAGCCGCCGGCCAGGCGCCGGCTGACCTCGTAACCGTCGACTTCGGGCATCAGCACGTCTACCAGGGCCAGGTCGGGCCGCGCCTGCTCGGCCGTGGCCAGAGCCTCACGTCCATCAGCAGCGCAGACGACTTCGATGCCCCGGTTCTCGAAGGTGCGACGCACGACTTCCCGGATCGTACTCGAGTCATCGGCAATTAGGATGGACCGTTGCATCACAGGCATCCCCGGGGAACGCTGGACCAGGAATCGCGTCCGGGGCCCAAGTGGAGTCGGCCGCGCCACTCGCGGGCCGGGCACAGGCCCGTACGGCCCTGATTCGACCGTGCTTCCGGTGCGCGGAAGCTAGCACCGGCCCCCACTGCTGTCAACGCTGCGGCGTGGCCCCCTCGGCCCAACGGTTGTGGGTCGGGCGGCGGTGGCCGGAAGCCGTCACCGCTCAGGGGCGACCCGCGCCGGAAGCAGGAGGTGCGTCCCGTCGGTCAACCACAGCGGCGCCAGCAACCCTGCCGGCGAGACCGCCGTCGGAGGAAAAAACCTGTCTCCAGGGCAAACCGGCTCGCGAGTGGCGCGCGCCGCTACTGCCGCCATCGCGCAGGCTGGAGAGAGGCTTCCAGCTCCCGCCGCTCGAAGAGCAGATGCCGGCCCATAGGAAATGGCGCTCCGGTGGCGACCGGCGGGACAAAACCTCGACCTCTGAATTCGGGCTCTCAACTTGGGAGATATTTGGAGGATGGATCTGGTCGGGGTGCCCGGATTTGAACCGGGGACCCCTTGCTCCCGAAGCAAGTGCGCTACCAGGCTGCGCTACACCCCGACCTTGAACCTACAAGCGCTTGCCGCGGCGTCCCGGGACGGCGCCGACGGGGGGCTTTTCCGGGAGGAGAGGCCCCTGCGCCGCGGAAAGGTAGCCGACGCGACGGGCCCTGTCAACGCGCACCGGGGCCCGGACCCCGACCGGGGGCGCCGCCCGAAGGGCCGACGGCGGAACCCTTCGGGTCGCGACCGTAACCGTAGCGGCCGATCAGCGGCACGAAGGAAGCCGCGCCGTGATCTTCCTGCTCGAAAGCCTCACCGGGCAGCTTGCGCACCACCACCAGGCGTTGCTCGTCTTCCCCGTCCCGGGCCAGGGGCAGGACCAGACGGCCTCCGGTCTCGAGCTGCCGCAGCAGGGTGTCGGGCACTTCCGGTGCGGCAGCCGTGACCACCACCGCCCTGTAGGGGCCCATCGCGGCCCAGCCGTAGCTTCCGTCGAAGTGCTTGACCGTCGCCCGCAGGTAGCCGAGCTCCCGCAGCCGGGCCGCTGCTGTCCGGGCCAGTTCGGCATGGCGCTCGACGGTGAAGACGATCAGCCCCATCTCGGCCAGGACCGCCGCCTGGTAGCCCGACCCCGCCCCGATCTCCAGCACCCGGCTTCCCTCGGGGGCCTGCACCAGTTCGGCCAGGCGGGCCACCGTCCAGGGCTGGCTGATGGTCTGGCCCAGCCCCAGGGGCAGGCGCACGTCCTCGTAGGCCTGGCCCGCCAGGGCGGGGTCCACGAAAAGGTGCCGGGGCACGCGCCCCAGGGCGGCCAGCACCCGCGGATCGGCGATGCCCTGGCGCGCGAGCCGCTCGGTCATTTCCCGGCGTGCCCGCTCATAGCGGCGATGATCGACCCGATTCATCCCAGAATCTCCCGTTCGCTCTCCCAGGGTACGAGTGATTCGTAGGCCCCGCGGAAGGTCAGGTCCGCATGAAGAGGCGTGACCGAAACCAGGCCCTCGGCCACCGCGTGGTGATCGGCGCGTTCGTCGTCTTCCCAGCGCGCCCCGGCCAGGGTCAGCCAGAAGATCTCCTCCCCTTTCGGATCCTTCCGGCGAATCAGCCCCTGCCGGCAACGACGCCGCCCCTGGCGCGTGATGCGCAAGCCCCGGGGCTCGGCGGGAACGTTGACGTTGAGGAAGAGGTCGGCGGGGGTCTCCATCTCGAGCATGGCCCTCGCCAGCCGGCAGGCGATCGCGGCGGCCCGCTCGAGCACTTCCCGCCCCACCCCGGAAGCGCAGGAAACCGCCACCGAGGGGACACCGAACAGTCGACCTTCCATGGCCGCCGCCACCGTACCCGAATAGGTCAGATCTTCCCCCAGGTTGTAGCCTCCATTGATGCCCGACAGGACAAGCTGGGGCGGGGCGTCGAGCAGACCCAGGAAGGCCAGGTTGACGCAATCCGTGGGAGTGCCCTCCACGGCCCAGGAGGCGGGGCCCACACGCATCGCCCGCAGGGGCTGACGAATAGTCAAACCGTGGGCGACCCCCGAACGCTCCCGGTCGGGAGCGATCACCGTCACCGGCCCCAGGACGCGTCCGGCCTCCCGGGCGAGGCACTCGAGGGAGGCCGCATGAATCCCATCGTCGTTGGTCACCAGGACCCGCGGTCCCGCGCTCGTCATCGACCTCGTCCCCTTCCGTACAGTGGCCCGGCTGGCGCCGTGGACCCGCAGGTTAGGCCCGAGGCCCCGCGGCAGTCAACGTCGCCCCGACCTCGTCGCTCCGCGGAGAGGGTCGCGGTACACTTGTCCCATGGTCGACTCCCGCTGCGCCTCCACCCCGTCACCGGACGACCGGCTTCCCGGGCTGCTGCGTTGCTGCGGCTATCGCCCCCGCCGGGGCGGCCGCTGGGTGGGCTATTGCCTCGAACTGCATCTGCGGGCGGAGGGCCGCGACTGGGATGAAGTCCTCGAGCGACTGGTCCTGGCCGCCTCCATGCGCCTGGCGGAACTGCACCATCACCCCGAACGCCTGCCCGGCAAGGCACCCTTCCACATGCGCCTGTGTTACGCCTGGACCGCCTTCCTTCATTTCGTCCGGCCCCAGGGCCGGCGCCGGCTGGCCGACCTCTCCCCCTCTCTGCTGCTGGGCTGAACCCGCCTCCTCGACCGTCCACCCCACCCCCGCACCGCGGCTCGGCGCGACTTACCGGGAAATGCTACAATCTATACTTGACAAGAAAGTCCAGATTAGTAACCTTCGAGGTACCATGAAGATCAGCACACTCGAGGAATACGCCGTCCGTTGCCTGAGCCAGCTTGCCCGTGCCGAGGGCAAGCTGACCATCGGCGCCATCGCCGAGCTGGAAGGCCTGAGCGAGGAAAACACCGCCAAGGTCATGGCCCGCCTGCGAAGCATGGGCCTGGCCCGCAGCCTGCGGGGCAAGGATGGCGGCTACCTCCTCGCCCGCCCCGCCGAGCAGATCTCCCTGGCGGAGGTCCTCGAAGGAGTGGCCGGCGAACTCTTCCAGCTCGAGCGCTGCCATGGGGACCGGGGCGACCGCGCGGGGTGCGTGCACCACGCCGAATGCAGCCTGCGCCCCATGTGGGCCCGCCTCGAGCAAGTGGTCCACGATTTCCTCTCGGCCCTCACCATCGCCGACCTTCTCCGCGAGGAGTCGGCCATGCGCAACGTCGTCCGTGCGCTCAGCCACCGACATCCTGCCCTGGAACTCTCGACGGAGGCGGATTCCGACCGGGCCGCCACGTCTTCCTGATCGACAGCATTTTTCCGGCAACGAGCCGGATCGGAGCCCAGCAGCCATGACAGACAACCCACGCCCCCTGCTCCAAGTCGAGGACCTCCACGTCGCCATCGAGGGCAAGGAGATTCTCAAGGGGATCGACCTGACTCTCCGCGAAGGGGAATGCCACGCCCTGATGGGTCGCAACGGCAGCGGCAAGAGCACCCTCTCCCACGCCATCATGGGCCACCCGGCCTACGTGATCACCCGGGGCCGCATCCTCTACCGCGGCGAGGATCTGACTCCGCTGTCCACCGAGGAGCGGGCACGCGCCGGCATCTTCCTCTGCTTCCAGTACCCGATGGCGATCCCAGGCGTGACGGTGGCCTCCTTTCTGCGCCATGCCCTCAAGGCCGTCGAAGGCGAGCGCTTCGACCCCAAGACCTTCCGCAAGCGGGTCAAGCAGGCCATGGAGCGCCTCGGCATCGATTCCGACTTCATCCGCCGCCACGTCAACGACGGCTTCTCCGGAGGCGAGAAGAAGCGCCTCGAAATGCTCCAGCTGGAGTTGCTCGCCCCACGGCTGTCGATTCTCGACGAGACCGACTCGGGCCTCGACATCGACGCCCTGCGCATCGTCTCCGATGGCATCAATCGCCACTTGGGGCCGGGCAACGCGGCGCTGGTGATCACCCACTACCAGCGCATTCTCGGCTACGTCAAACCCGACGTGGTGCACGTGATGATCGACGGCCGCATCGTCCGCTCGGGAGGTCCCGAGCTGGCCTTGCAGCTCGAAGACCAGGGCTACGACTGGCTCGAACCCACCAGCCTCGAGGAGGCCTCGTCATGACCACCCATCCAGACCTGAACATCGGTGACAACTACGAAGAGAAGTACGGCTTTTCCATGCCGGACACCTCGGTCTTTCGCACCCGCAAGGGGCTCGACGAAGACGTGGTGCGACAGATCTCCGCCATCAAGGAAGAACCGGCCTGGATGACCGAGGCGCGGGTCAAGGCCTACCGTCACTTCGTCCAGCGACCGATGCCCACCTGGGGCAACTGCGAGCTGCTGGCCGAGATCGACTTCGACGACATCACCTACTACGTGCGCCCCGGTGAGAGCGAGGCGGCGGACTGGGACGACGTGCCCGACGAGATCAAGGAAACCTTCGACCGCCTGGGCATTCCGGAAGCGGAACGCAAGTTCCTCTCCGGCGTCACCGCCCAGTACGAGTCTGAGGTGGTCTACCACTCGGTACAGGAAGAGCTGGAAAAGCAAGGAGTGCTCTTCATGTCCATGGACGACGGCCTCAAGCGCTACCCGGAGGTCGTCAAGAAGTACTTCGGCAGCGTGATTCCCGCCACCGACAACAAGTTCTCGGCTCTCAACACCGCCGTGTGGTCGGGAGGCTCCTTCGTCTACGTCCCCCCGGGGCGCAAGGTGGATATTCCTCTCCAAGCCTACTTTCGCATCAACACCGAGTCGGTGGGACAGTTCGAGCGAACGCTGATCATCTGCGACGAGGGCTCCTCGGTGCACTACATCGAGGGCTGCACCGCGCCGATCTACCGCAAGGACTCGTTGCACTCGGCGGTGGTCGAACTGATCGCGCTCAAGGACGCCTCGATCCGCTACACCACGATCCAGAACTGGTCACGCAACGTCTTCAACCTCGTCACCAAACGGGCCGTGGCCTACGAGGGAGCGCGGGTGGACTGGGTCGACGGCAACCTGGGCTCCAAGCTGACGATGAAGTATCCCGCCATCATCCTGCGTGGCGAGCGAGCCCATGGCGAGGTCCTCTCGATCGCCTTCTCCGGCCGGGACCAGAACCAGGACGCCGGGGCCAAGATGATCCACGCGGCACCCAACACGACCTCCCGCATCACCTCCAAGTCGATCTCCAAAGATGGCGGGCGAGGCTCCTACCGCGGCCTGGTGAAGGTCAACCCCGGCGCCACCGGATGCCGGATCAACGTGCAGTGCGACGCGTTGATTCTCGACCCGCACTCCCGTTCGGACACCTATCCCACCATGGAGGTGGCCGAGGAATCCGTCAACGTGGAACACGAGGCGACGGTGAGCCGGGTCGGCGAGGACCAGCTCTACTACCTGATGAGTCGCGGACTGAGCCAGGAGCAGGCCACGATGATGATCGTCAACGGCTTCATCGAGCCCTTCACCCGGGAGCTGCCCATGGAGTACGCCGTGGAACTCAACCGGCTGATCGAACTCGAAATGGAAGGATCCGTCGGCTAGACCCCGGATTCCACGCCAAGCAACCGGGCTTCGACGCCCGGCAGATGGGACAGGCAAGGTGAACGAGATCACGCAACAGGAAATGGAACGCCAGGCCTTCGAAACGATTTCGGCCGGCGAGCCCGAGTGGCTGCGCCGGGTGCGCGAGCAGGCCTGGCAGCTCCGCGCCCAGCTCGAACTTCCACCGCGCAGCCAGCATCGCTGGCGCTACACCAACCCCCGCCGGCTGCTCTTCCCGGCGGGAACTCCGCTGCGTCCCACCGCGGCCCGCAGCGAACACCCCCCGGCCCACGGCGAGGGCCTGGTGGTCATGGACCTGGCGACGGCCGCCCGCGAGCTGCCCGAACTGCTCCAGCGTCACCTGGGGCACGTGCTCCCGGCGGACGACTCCCTGTTCGCGGCGCTCCATGCCGCCTTGTGGTCCGGCGGGCTGCTGGTGCGCGTACCGGCCGGCACCCACCCGACTCAGACCCTGCGAACCCACACCGACCTCTCCGGTGCCGAGGGCGTGCTCCTGCCCCGCACACTGATCGTCGTCGAACGCGGCGCCACGCTGACCCTGGTCGACGAGGTGAGCAGCCCCGCCCCAATCGAGGCCGGAGCCATGCTTCACCGCAGCGTGGAGATCGTCCTTGAAGACGGGGCCGGCCTGAACTACGTCAGCATCCAGGACGCTCCCGCGGGCTCTGTCCTGCACACCACCACGGCTGTCCACCTCGCCGCCGGGGCGCGGCTGGACTACGTCTTCGGCTCCTTCGGCGGCGGCGTGGTCAAGGCCGATCTGCGGGCCGAACTGCTAGGCCGCGGAGCCGAGTCCAACGTTTTCGGCCTGGTCTATGGCCGGGGCCGCCAGCGGTTCGACCATCACACCGTGCAACGCCTCCACGCCCCCGACTGCCGCAGCGGTATGGACGTGCGCGCCGTTCTGGCCGACGAGGCACGATCGGCGGCCACGGGGTTGCTGTGGATCGGCGAACAGGGTGAGCGCGCTGAGGCCTGGCAGGAAAATCGCAACCTGCTGCTCTCGGAGCGGGCCCGGGCGGTATCCCTGCCTGAGCTGGAAATCATGACCGATGACGTGCAGGCCAAGCACGGCGCCACCGTGGGACCGGTAGACGAGACGATGCTCTACTACCTCGCCTCCCGCGGGTTGCCCCGGGAAGAGGCCATCCGCCTGGTGGTCACGGGCTTTTTCGAACCCCTGATCGAGAAGGTGCCGGTGGAAAACTGTCGTCAAGCCCTGCGACAACTCGTCCGCCGGCAGCTGGAGGGCTGAAATGAGTGCGGGCGTATCACCTGCGGAACGGGATCCCCGCCTCGACGCCCACGGCCGGCTGAACGTCGAAGCGATCCGACGGGACTTCCCCATCCTGGACCGGCGCATCCACGGCAAGCCCCTGGTCTACCTGGACAGCGCCGCCACCAGCCAGAAACCCCAGGTGGTGATCGACACCCTGGTCGACTACTACGAGCGCCTGAATGCCAACGTGCATCGCGGCGCTCATACACTGGCGGAGGAGGCCACGGAAGCCTACGAAAACGCCCGGGCCGTCGTCGCCCGGATGGTGGGCGCGGACGCCTCCCAGGTGGTCTGGACGCGCTCGACCACCGAGTCCCTCAACCTGCTGGCCTACGCCTGGGCACGGCGCCACCTGCGCGCCGGCGACGTGGTGCTGCTGACCGAGATGGAGCACCACTCGAATATCGTGCCCTGGCAGATCCTGGCCAGGGAGGTGGGGGCCCGGCTGCTCTACGTGCCCTTCGAGCCCTCGGGGCAGCTCTGCCAGGAGAGCTTCCGCAGCCTGCTGACGGAAAAGATCCGCGTCTTCTCGCTGGTCCATGCCTCCAACGTGCTGGGCACGGTCAATCCGGTGCGGGAGATGATCGCCCAGGTGCGCCAGGCGGCCCCCGAAGCCCTGTGCGTGGTGGACGGCGCCCAGTCCGTCCCCCACATGCCGGTGAACTTCCACGACCTCGGCTGCGACTTCCTAGCCTTCTCCGGGCACAAGCTCTACGGTCCGATGGGCGTCGGCGCGCTGGTCGGCCGCCGGGAGAGACTCGAGGCCATGGAGCCCTTCCACGGCGGCGGCGAGATGATCGAAACCGTCACCTTCGACAAGACCACCTTCGCCGCGCCGCCCCACCGCTTCGAGGCCGGCACCCCCAACGTGGCGGGAGCGCTCGGATTGGCCGCAGCGGCGGAGTACTTGATGTCCCTGGGCATGGAGCGGGTACGCCGTCACAGCGTGGAACTGACGGATTACGCCCTCGATCGGCTGCGGGAACTCGGCGGTGTGACCGTCTACGGCCCCTTCCGCGGCGACCTCAAGTCGGGCCTGGTGACCTTCGTCGACCGTGACGTTCATGCCCAGGACCTGGCGGCCTTCCTCGACAGCCGGGGCATCGCGATTCGCGCGGGACACCACTGCGCACAACCGCTCCACCAGCGCCTCGGAATCGCGGCCAGCGCCAGGGCCTCCTTCGGCGTCTACAATACGCGGGAGGAAGTCGACACCCTGATCGAGGGGATCATCCGTGCGCGAAAACTCTTCGGCAAACGCTCCTGAGTACGATCCCGACACCTGGCAGGAGATTCTCCTCGACCATTTTCGCGACCCCCGGGGCGCCAGGCCCCTCGAGCGCCCCACCTGCAGGAGGGAGTCACGCAACCCCCTCTGCGGCGATCGCCTGTCCCTGGAGCTGGAGCTGGCGGACGGTTGCATACGTGCCGTCAGCGCTCGGACTCGGGGCTGCAGCCTGTCGGTGGCCTCCGCCTCCATGCTCGCCGAGCGGCTGGCCGGGATCGAGGTCGAGGCCGCCCGACGCCTTTCCCGGGCCGTACAGGCCTATCTCACCGCGACCGACGACGACCAGGAGACCGAGGTGGAACTCGGCGAACTCGAGGCCCTGGGCGGCGTGCGCCGGCTCGCCGCCCGACGCCCCTGCACCCTGCTGCCGTGGCAATGCCTCGATGCCCTGCTCGACGACTGCGCCCCAGACCCGGAGGGCTCCCTCCACAGATCAGGAGACTAGCAACATGGCTCTCGACAAGCAGAAGGTGATCGAAGCGATTCGCCCCGTTCAGGACCCCGAGGTGGGATTTTCCATCGTCGACATGGGACTGATCTACGACGTGGAGGTCCCCCCGGACAGCGGCTCGGTCAAGGTGGCGATGACCCTCACCTCGCCCATGTGCCCCCTCGGCCCCCAGATCATCGCCGCTACGAAAGCCGCGGTGGAATCCCTCGACGAGGTGGAGAGCGCCACCGTCGACCTGGTCTGGGATCCGCCCTGGGACCCGGCCGAGATGGCCAGCGACGAGGTCAAGGACCGGCTGGGCATCTGGTGAACGACGGGAAAGCAGGGGTTGAATTGGTCGGGGCGATCCGATTTGAACGGACGACCACTCGCACCCCAAGCGAGTGCGCTACCAGGCTGCGCCACGCCCCGACCGGGTGCTGACAGCCGACGGGCCAAGCAGCCTGGGTGGGGTCGCCCCACGGCCACGCCCGTCGACGGCAGGGGATTCTAGCACCGAAGTCGGGGCGCCGCCCCACCCTTCGGCCCGCACTTTTTCGGGCCGCCTCCCGGGTCCCGCAGTTACTCCGAAGAGGACGGCGTCAGGGCCCGGTACACCTCGTCGAGGGCCTGGCCCAGGGCCTGGATCTCCTCGTGAGCCAGGCGGAGTCGGTCCAGCATCCGGCGGTGCTGGTCCGCCCCCGCCTCTCGCTGGGAGGCGAGCGCGGCATCGAGGCGGGCGTTGTCGGCCCGCGCCGCCTCGAGCTCTTCTTCGAGCTGCCGGCTGTGGCTCTCCAGCCGGCCGGCGGCGGCTTCCAGGCGGTCCACGCGCTGGGCCATGGTGTCCCGTTCCCGTTCCACTTCGGCGGCGGCCTTGGCGGCCTGCTGGTGCCGGTGGCGCAGGCTCTCCACTTCGGCGTCCTTCTCGGCCAGCTGGACCTCGAGAGCCGCCACCTGCTCCTCCAGGCGGCGGATCTTCTCCTTCGCCTCGTTCAGCACGCTCTCCCCGCCGCTGGGGGGCGCCGCCGCGGGGGGCGGGGCCGGGCCGGGCTCCGGCGCTTCATCCGAGGGGAAAGCGCGAGCCAGCTCTTCCCGGGCCTGGCCCAGGTTGAGGCGCTCACCCTCCACCAGGCGCTGGATCTCCGAGAGAATTTTCAGCTCTTCGGCGCCGTAGAGCCGCTTGGCCCCCAGGCGCCGCCCGAGTTGGGGGAACTCCCCTTCCCAGAATTTCAGCACATAGGGCTGGATCCCGAGCTGCTGGCAAACATCCCGCGGCCGAAGAGCCTGGTTGCCGTTGCTGACGGATCCCTGGGACACAGACCGCTCCTCCTCGCCCCGCCGCAGCCCAAACCCCACGCCCGGCGGGAAACTCCCCGCGAATTCTACCGTAAACGGAGCCGGAGGCGGAACTACCGGACGCCGGGGTTGCGGTCTTCACCCCAGGTGTCTTCCGTCAGGCTGGGCCCCAGCACGGCCTCCAGCAGGCCGCTGAAGGCCTCTTCGAGGCGCGCGCGAATCTCCTGCCCCGTGGCCAGTTCCATCGCTTCCGAGACGACCCGGCGAGCCGCCCTCTCGCTGCAGCGGCGGAGAATCGAGCGGATTTCGGAAACCATCGCCGGATTGCAGGAAAACTCGCGCAACCCCATGCCGAGAAGTGTCAGGGCCCCGAGGGGGTCCGACGCCATCTCGCCGCAGAGGGAGATCGGAATCTTCCGCCGGCGGGCGGCGAGGATCGTCTCACGCAGCAGGCGCAGCACCGCGGGGTGACAGGGATCGTTGAGATAAGCCACCGATCGGTTACCCCGGTCCACCGCCAGGGTGTACTGCTGCAGGTCGTTGGTACCGATGGAGAAAAAATCGGATTCCCGGGCCAGCGCATCGGCCATCAGCGCCGCCGAGGGAATCTCGATCATGGGCCCCAGGGGCACCGGGGGAATGGTCCGCCCCTCGCTCTCGAGTTCCTCGCGCGTCCGGCTCACCATCATCCGCACGGCGCGCCACTCCTCGAGACCGGAGATCATCGGCACCATCACGCGGATGTTGGGATGCTCCGCTGCGGCCAGGAGAAGCCCGCGAAGCTGGGTCCGGAAAATGTCGGGACGCTTGAGGCAAAAGCGCACGGCGCGCAGCCCCATCACCGGATTGGCCTCGCCCGATTCCAGGACGTCGTGAAAGTACTTCTCACCCCCCAGGTCGAGGGTGCGGATCACCACCGGTGCCCCCTCGGCTTCCCGCGCGATGCGGCAGTAGGCCTCGAAGTGCTGTTCCTCGTCGGGCAAGCGCGGGGCGGTGGTCAGAAAGAGAAACTCCGAGCGATAGAGCCCCACGCCGGTGGCACCCACACGGCGCAGGGTCTTCATCTCTTCGGGAAATTCGACGTTGCCGCGCAACACCAGTTCCACACCGTCGGTGGTCCGTACCGGCCCCCGATCCTGCTCGAAGGCCGCCTCCAGTTGCAGCAGGCGCTCCCGTTCTTTCAGACGAGACGCCTTCTCCTCGGCGGTGGGAGCGACGATGACGGTTCCGTGGAACCCGTCGACGATCACCTCGTCGCCCTGTTGGACCACCTCCGTCACCCCCTCGGCACCCAAGACCGCCGCAATCTCGAGGGCATTGGCGAGGATCGCCGTATGCGAGGTTCGGCTGCCCTGTTCGGTGACGAAGGCGACGATGTGAGGCTGGTGCAGCCACAAGGCATCGGAAGGCAACAGGGACGGCGCCACAATGACCGTATCTTCTTCGAGATCCAGGGCGCCTTCTTCGCGATTGGATTCCAGCGCCAGTATTCTCTGCAAGCGGGTATGCACGTCGGAGACGTCACCACCCCGCTCACGGATGTAGGGATCTTCCATCCCGGCAAAGGCCGCCAGCAGGCGCTTGACCGTCTTGGCCAGGGCCCACTCGGCATTCAACAGGCCGTCACGGATGCGTCCCATCGTCTCGCGACCGAGACTCCGGTCGTCGAGGATCATCAGGTGGGCGTCGAAAATCGCGGCGTACTTGTCGCCCAGTTCCCGCGCCGCCTTCTCCCGCAACGCGCCGATCTCTTCCCTCGCCTGGCTTCGAGCCTTCCAGAAGCGGCGCAGCTCCGACCGAACGTCCTCCGCCGCGATACGATAGCGGGGAAGATCACTCTCCCAGCGGGAAATCACCAGCGCCTTGCCCGTGGCGATGCCATGGGAAACCGCGATACCCCGCACCCTCTTCACCTCAACGGCCCTCGCCGAAACGCGCCGCGATCAACGACGCCAGGGCCTCGACGGCTTCGCTCTCGTCGGGGCCGTCCGCGACGAGGAGCAACTCGGTGCCTCGCGGCGCCCCCAGGGTCAAGATGCCCAGAATCGACTTGCCGTCGACCGCCATCGTGCCGAGACGAATTTCCACGCTGCAGCGGAAACGGTTGGCGAGATCCACGAACCTGGCGGCGGCCCTGGCGTGAAGACCTTTCTCGTTGACCAAGGTCACGCTGCGTTCGGTCATGGCTGGCCCTCTCGCCCGGCAAGCACCTCTCCCGCCACGGTGATGTGCCAGCGCCCCTTGACAGCCAGCACCTGGGCTGCCTGCTCGACCGTCTGCTCTTCCCGCAGATTGCTGAACTTGACCACCATCGGCAGGTTGACGCCGGTGACCACCTCGACACGACCGGGTTCGAGCAGAGTCATCGCCACGTTGGATGGCGTCCCACCCAGCATGTCCGTCGCGATGATCACTCCATCGCCCTGGTCCACCTCGGCGACCGCCTCGCGCATCTCCTCGAGGCAGGTCGCGGAGTCCTGGTCCCAGTCCAATACCAGTGCCTTCATCACCCCCGGCTTGCGAACGATGTGTTCGGCGGCATCGAGCAACTCGAATGCCAGGCGACCATGGGTCGCGATCAACAAACCGATCATGAACTCTCCCGCCGAGCTCCCCGCTCGATGTCTCGATGCTGGACCTGGGTGCGAAAACCCGACTGGCCCAGGTAACGCGCGGTACGCTCGGCGAGCGCCACCGAGCGGTGCCGCCCGCCGGTACAGCCGAAGGCGATGGTCAGGTAGCTTTTGCCTTCGAAAACGTAGCGCGGCATGACGAAGGCGAGCAGTTCCTCGAGCTTCCCGCAAAAGCCGATGTAATCCGGCTGCGACTCGAGGAAGTCGGTGACATCCTCGTCGCGGCCGCTCAGCTCGCGCAGGCCGGGCTGGAAGTAGGGGTTCTCGATGAAACGCACGTCGAAGACCAGGTCCACGTCCCGCGGCAAACCGTGCTTGAAGCCGAAGGAGACCAGCCGCACCAGCAAGTCGGTCGTTTCGGAGTGATCGCTGAGAACCGATTTGATCTGCCGGCGCAGGTCATGGGGCGAGAGGTCGTCGGTGGCGATCACCCTGTCGGCAAGCTCCCGGAGCCCGGCGAGCAGATCCTTTTCACGAGCGATCGCCCCGGCCACGCCCAGGCCGTCTTGCAGCGCCACGGGGTGGGGTCGACGACTCTCGGAAAAGCGCCGCACGAGAACGTCTTCCGAAGCCTCGAGGAAGAGCACGGTCAGCCGGAGGTCTTTCCGGTCGCGCAGATCGGCGACGATGGCCGGCAACGCATCGAGGTGCCCGCGTTCCCGGGCATCGACCACGAAGGCGCCCTGGGGCTCGAGTTCCTCTCCACGGTCGAGAAGATCGA
Organism: Acidobacteriota bacterium; assembly: GCA_030949985.1. Taxonomy (NCBI): domain Bacteria; kingdom Pseudomonadati; phylum Acidobacteriota; species Acidobacteriota bacterium. Next base: position 146,178 of record JAUZRX010000015.1, on the reverse strand, counting down.
CGAAGGGAGGAATCAGCGGTACCGGCAGGTTGTCCACCGAAAAGTAGCCCATGTCTTCGAGGCAACGCAGGGCGAGAGTCTTGCCCGACCCGGAAAGGCCCGACAGCACCACCAGCTTGATCACGAGCCTTCCTCCTCGTCCCGCGGACGTTGGGAGAGGCGGCGGGCCAGCTCAGCCTGGATCTCGGCCGCCGCATCGACGCCCCGATTGCGAAGCAACTGCTGCCTGGCCGCGATCTCCAGCAGCACGGCGAGGTTGCGTCCCGGCGCCACGGGGACTTCCCTCAGGGGTACCCGGTGACCGAGCACCTCCCACCCGGTCTGCTCTTCTCCCAGGCGATCATAGGAACGCGCCGCGTCGAAGCGTACCAGGCGGATCGCCTGCTCGACGGCTTTGATTTCCGCCACCGCCGTAATGCCGAACATCTCGCGGGCGTTGATCAGGCCCAGCCCCCGCACTTCCAGATAATAGCGGGAAAGCTCCGGCGAAGCGCCGATCAGCTCGTCCTCGATCAACCGCAGTTCGACGGCGTCATCGGCCACCAGGCGATGACCGCGGGTCACCAGTTCCAGGGCGCACTCGCTCTTGCCGATGCCGGACTCGCCCAGGATCAGCACACCAAGGCCGAAGATATCCATCAGAACGCCGTGAATCGTCCTCCGGGGCGCCATCCGCACCGCCATGAAGTGAAACAGCGCCTCCATCACCTCGCCGGTGACGCAGGCCGTCCGCAGGACGGGCACGCCCCCCGCCTCCGCCGCCTGCACGAGGCTGGCCGGGGGCGCCAGGCCGCGGGTGACGAGCAGTGCCGGAAAGCTGCCGTCACAGAGCCGGGCCACGGCCGCGGCGGCCCCGTGGCTGCGCCGGGCCAGAAAGCGCAACTCGCTGCGCCCGAGCACCTGCAACCGACCCTCGTGCAGATACTCGAGGCTGCCGGTCAGGGCCAGTCCCGGCTTCTGCAACCGGGCGCTGGCCAGGGCCCGCGAAAGCCCGCCACGCCCGGCGAGGACGTCGAAGGCAAAGCGCGGGGAGAGGGCATCGACCAGTTCCCGAATCGTGGGAGGATCCGGTTTGTGCGCAGCAGGGCTCAAGTCAGGGCTTCCGGCGGCATCGGCGAAAAAAGCGGGAGAAAACGGCGTGATCTCGCGAAAAACACCGCATATCAGGGTTTCAGAGGATAGCTAAACACTAATGGATCTGTTATGTTAGCGACCCCGCCGACGGGGTGTCAAGGTACCCCGGGCGGTAGGCTGAAGCGGCAAGGAAAGAAGATCACGACAACTCGAGCGGTCCCGCTCGCCGACGGGACCTCATGAGGGCACAGACCATGGCCAAGACCGTCGTTCACGTGGTGGGAACCGGAACCATCGGAGAGCCCCTGATCGGGCTGCTCTGCGACTTCCGGGAAGAGCTGGGGATCGATGAGGTGACTTTCCACAAGCGCACCCCGCTCTATACCGACCGCTCGAAAGTGCGGGCGCTGATCGAGCGCGGCGCGCGTTTCGTCAGCGATTCGAAGTCTTTCGACGGATTCAGAGAAATCGGGCTCGAGCCGGAACTCGAGACCCACGAGGCGCTGGACAACGCCACGGTGGTGATCGATTGCACACCGTCGGGCGTCGGCCACCAGAACAAGAACGACTACTACAGTCGCTTCCAGCACAACACCAAGGGGTTTCTCGCCCAGGGCAGCGAGGCCGGTTTCGGCAAACCCTACGCCCGGCGCATCAACGACGCGGCTCTGGTGCCCGGAGAAGACCAGTTCATCCAGGTCGTCTCCTGCAACACCCACAACATTTCGGTCCTGGTGGACGCGATCGCCCTCGCCGACGGAGGCCCCCAGAACCTCGTCGCCGGCCAGTTCGTCTGCATCCGCCGGGCCAACGACATCAGCCAGGACGGCTCCTTCGTCCCGGCTCCCGAAGTCGGCAAACACAAGGACCCGCGCTTCGGCACCCACCATGCCCAGGACGCCTGGCGGCTGTTCAACACCCTCGGATACGACCTCGCACTGCACTCCTCGGCGCTGAAAATCAACACCCAGTACATGCACACGATCTGGTTCACCATCACCGTGCGCAACAAGACTTCCCTCGACGACATCATCGCCCGCATGGAAGCCAACGACCGCATCGCGCTGACGCACAAGAAGAGCGCCAACGCGGTCTTCTCCTTCGGTCGCGATCACGGGCACTTCGGCCGCATTCTCAACCAGGCCGTGGTTCCCCGGCAGACCCTCGCCATCCGCGAGACCGATCGGGGCTTCGAGGTGGTCGGTTTCTGTTACACGCCCCAGGACGGCAACAGCCTGCTCTCTTCGGTGGCGGCGGCCTGCTGGATGATCAACCCCGCCGACTACAACGAGCGCGTGCAGTGCCTGGGCAAGTATTTCTTCGACGAGGTGTGAGCCGCGGGCTCAAGCGATCTTGCGGAAAACCAGCGTGGCGTTGGTGCCGCCGAAGCCGAAAGAATTGGACAAGGCGGCGCCGACCTCGCGCTCGACCGGACGCCCCGGGGCGAAACGCTCCGGCTTCAGGGCGATCGGGTCTTCGCCTTCCTCGGAGGAGATCCGCGGGTCGAGGTTGTCCAGGTTGATCGTCGGAGGGCAGATTCCGCGATCGATCGCCAGGCAGGAGACCACCGACTCGAGACCGCCGGCCGCACCCAGCAGGTGCCCGGTAGCCGACTTGGTCGAAGAGATCACCAGCCGGTCCGCGTGCCCACCAAAAACCCGGCGCACCGCCCGAGCCTCGATCACGTCGCCCGTCGGTGTGGATGTTCCGTGGGCGTTGACGTAGTCGATGTCCGCCGGAGACATCCCGGCGTCGGCCAGCGCCGCCCGCATCACGCGCACCATGCCGTCCCCATCCTCCGGGGGCGCCGACATGTGGAAGGCGTCACCGGTCGCACCGAAGCCTGCAACTTCCGCATAGACCTTTGCGTCCCGGCGCCGCGCGGACTCTTCGGACTCCAGCAGCAGCAGGCCGCAACCTTCCGCCATGACGAAGCCGTCACGATCGCCGTCGAAGGGCCGTGACGCACGCTCGGGTTCGTCGTTGCGCGTGCTCAGGGCCTTCATGGCGCAAAACCCCCCGACCGAAAGCGGCGAGACCGCCGCCTCGGTGCCGCCGGCCAGGATCCAATCGGCGTCACCGTGCTGGATCATCCGCAACGCGTCGCCCAGGGCGTGATTCCCCGTCGCGCAAGCCGTCACCGTGGCCGAATTCGGCCCCTTGAGACCAAAGCGCATGGAGACCACACCGCTGGCCATGTTGATGATCATGCCTGGAATCAGAAACGGTGACAGACGACGAGGCCCTCTTTCGAGCAACACGCCGTGTTGCTGCTCGACGAGAGGAATGCCTCCGATCCCCGAGCCGATGATGACTCCGAAACGCCGGCGGTCGACCTTCTCGAGGTCGATGCCGGCGTCGTCCAGAGCCATCTGAGCGCAGGCCAGGGCGAAGTGAGCGAAGCGCGCCATGCGCTTGGCTTCGCGAGCCTCCATCCACTGCTCCACGTCGAAGCCCTTGACCTCTCCCGCAATACGCGACGCAAAGGCGGAGGCATCGAAATGGGTGATCGGCGCAATCCCCGAACGCCCCTCGAGCAGGGCCCTCCAGGAAGACTCCGCGTCGAGACCGAGTGGACTGACCAGCGACAGTCCGGTCACGAAGACTCGCCGGGACGAAACGCTCACTTCTTCTCCCTGGCGCCGATCAGCTTTCCGCGGCGTTTTCCGAGATGAACTTGATCGCATCGCCGACGGTGCGGATCTTCTCGGCGTCTTCATCGGAGATCTCGATGCCGAATTCCTCCTCGAGGGCCATCACGAGTTCGACGACCTCGAGGGAGTCCGCACCCAGGTCATCGGTGAAGGACTTGTCATCCGTCACGGAAGCTGGATCGAGCTTGAAGCTCTTGGAGATGGTATCGACGACTTTTGCACGGATTTCATCAGTGGTGACCATCTGGTCAAACCTCCCGCGGGCCTTCGGCCCCGCGTTTTACATGTCCATACCGCCGTTTACGTCCAACACCTCGCCGGTGATGTAGCTCGCTGCATCCGAAAGCAGGAAAGCCACCGCCGAAGCGATATCCTCCGGTTCTCCGAGCCGTGCCAGCGGCACCAGCTCCAACAGCTTGTTCCGCGCCGCCTCCGGTATCGCCCGGGTCATGTCCGTATCGACGAAACCAGGAGCCACGGCATTGACCGTTATACCCCTCGAGGCCACTTCCCGTGCCAGGGAACGGACAAAGCCGATCATACCAGCCTTCGACGCGGCATAGTTGCTCTGCCCGGCGTTGCCCATCCTGGCCACCACGCTGGAGAGCAGGACGATCCTCCCGAAACGGGAGCGGATCATACCGGGCACGAAAGCCTTTGTCACGAGGTAGGCGCCGGTCAGGTTGGCGTCGATCACCTCCTGCCACTGGTCGAGGGACATCCGCATGACCAGGCCGTCCCGGGTCATGCCGGCGTTGAGTACGAGCAAGTCGAGACCACCGGCCTGCTTGATCTCCGCCGCCAGCTCCGCCAGGCGCTGCTCCGCCCGGGCCGGCACGGAAAGATCGAGTTCCACCCCCCTGGCCGAAGGTCCCAGTTCCGCGGCGGCCCGCTCGGCACTCTCCGGGGTCCGGGCCGTGACGATCACTTCGGCCCCGGAGGCCACCAGGGTCCGGGCGATCGCCCGCCCGATACCCCTGGACCCGCCCGTCACCAGCGCCCGGCGCGAAGCGATTCCCGGCCACTTCATCTCTGTCATCGGTCCGACCTCCTCCTTCCCCGTCTCAAAGGGCCGCCAGGGCCTTGTCGATCGCCTCGGGCGTCCCCGCGGCCAGCACCCTCGGAGCACCGGGAATCTTCCGCGCCAGGCCCGCCAGCACGCGCCCGGCTCCTATCTCGACGCCCAGGGAGGCCTCGTAGTCTTCCCCGAGCGCCTGCATGGTCCGGGCCCAGAGCACCGGCGATGAAACCTGCTCGATCAATTTCGCCCGGGCCTGCTCGCCGCTGACCACCGGGGCCGCGTCCACGTTGGCCAGCACCGGAAAAGCGGGATCCCGAAAGTCCAGGGTCTCGAGAAAGGCCGCCAGGCGCTGCTGGGCGGGAAGCATCAGCGGGCAGTGAAAGGGAGCGCTGACGGGCAGCGGCACCGCCCGCCGGACTCCGGCCTCCGGGGCCGCCTCCACCGCCCGGGCCACGGCGTCGTGATGCCCGGCGATGACCACCTGTCCAGGCGCATTGAAGTTGGCCGGCACGAGCACCTCGCCCTCCCGGCGCTGTGCCCGACACAGCTGTTCGACCGCGCTGTCGTCGGCGCCGATCAGGGCGGCCATCGAACCCGTCCCCAGCGGTACGGCCTCCTGCATCGCCTCGCCCCGCAGCCGGACGGCCCGCAGGGCATCGGCAAACGGCAACACGCCGGCGGCCACCAGCGCGGAGTATTCCCCCAGGCTGTGGCCCGCGGCGGCAGCCGGCGGGGAACTGCGCTTCGACCAGGCGGCCCAGGCCGCCGTGGAAACCGTCAGCAGCGCCGGCTGCGTGTTCCGGGTCAACCGCAGTGCCTCCTCCGGCCCCTCGAAGCAGAGGGCGGAGAGCCGTTCGCCCAACACTTCGTCTGCCAGGCTGAAGACAGCGGCGGACTCGGGGTAGGCCTCGGCCAACTCGCGACCCATGCCCACACTCTGACTGCCCTGTCCGGGAAAAAGAGCGACGTAGCGCACCATCGGGGTCCTCTAGAGGATCTGCTGCTCGGCCTCGTGGAGTCGTTCGATCTGGGCTGCGATCTTCTCCACCATGCCGGAATCGACGGCGATTTCGGCCTGGTGCAGCGCGTTGCGAATCGCCTTGGCGTGGGAACGCCCGTGGGCCACCACAGCCACCCGCCGCAGGCCGAGGAGGGGAACGCCGCCGTACTCGGCGTAGTCCATACGCTTTTTCAGCGTGCGAAAAACCGGTCGCATGGCCAGTGCCCCCAGGCGGCGCAGGGCCCCCTGGCGCACGCCCTCGCGTAACAGCTCGACGATCGCCTCGCCCAGTCCCTCGCTGACCTTGAGCGCGATGTTGCCGACGAAACCGTCACAGACCACCACGTCGCAACGGCCACTGTAGAGATCGGTGCCTTCCACGTTGCCGATGAAGTTGATGTCGGCCTGACGAAGAATACGGGACACCGTCTGCAGAGCCTCGCCCCCCTTGCTGTCCTCTTCACCCACGCTGAGCAGCGCGACCCGCGGTTCAGCGATGCCGCACAGCCAGCGGGAGTAGTGATAGCCCATCACAGCGAACTGCCGGAAATGCTCGGGCTTGCACTCGAGGTTCGCGCCGGCGTCGACGAGGACGGTCTTGCCCCCCCCGCGCCGCGGCAGGGGTGCCGGCAGGGCCGGACGGTCGACGCCCGCGATGACCCCCATGATGACCTTGCACATGGCCATCATGGCGCCGGTATGGCCCGCGGAGACGAACCCGGAAGCCAGCCCATCACGCACGAGCCGGGCACCGACGTGAATCGAGGAGTCCCGCTTCGAACGGATCGCCGTCAGCTTGTCCTCGAAGCCGATGACCTGGCTGGCGGGCACGATCTCGACGTCCGCGCCGTTGGTCCAGGTCCGGGACAGGGTCCGGCGGACGACGTCCTCCGGACCGACCAGGAGAACGCGGCGACCGGTCCGGCGCGCATAGTCCACCCCTCCCTGCACGCACTCCAGCGGCGCATGATCGCCGCCCATGGCATCGAGGGCGAGAGGCAGGCGGTCACTCACCGGAAACCCCTAGTCGGCTTCTTCGGTGGAGAGAATCTCTTTGCCCTTGTAGTGCCCGCAGGAGGGACAGATCCTGTGGGGCAGTTTGAGTTCCTGGCAGTTGGGACAGACGCTCATGCCCGGGGTGCGCAGGGCGTGGTGTGCGCGACGCTTGTCACGCCTTGCCTTCGAGGTGCGCCGCTTCGGATTCGCCATGGATTACTTACCTCCGGGAGGATCCTGCTCCCCCCTTCCATTCCTGTTCCACTTCCGGGCCAGGTCGGCCAGGGCGGACATTCCGCCACCCGCCTCGTTGCCGCAGCGGCAGGTGACCTGGTTCAGATTCGCGCCACACGAAGCGCACAATCCCCGGCAGTCGTCCCGGCAGAGTACCTTCACCGGCAGGGCCAAGTCGATCTGTTCGCGCAGCAGCGCCGCCAGGTCGACCTGCTTGCCCACCACCGGGAAGAGATCCACGTCGGACTCGCGGGTGGACTGCTCGCTCGTACTCTCCTCTGCCTCCTCCCCAGCCACCGGCTGCAGGTAGAGGCGGAAATCTCCCTCGAGGGCCTTCTCCACGGCCTCCAGGCAGCGCGAGCAGTGCAGCCCGACGCGGGCTGCATACTCGCCCTGGACCTCGATGCCCCTGCGGGTCGGCGCCAACCGGGCCCGGATGCGAACTTTCCGAACCTCTACGCGGTCGCCACCGGACCACTCGAACGCGGGCACATCGACCCGCTCGTCGAGGCTCACTCCCGTGGGCCCCAACTCGCTGATATCAAAAAGCATCGTCTGACCTCGAGGGCGCGCGGATTATAGCAGGCCCCGCCGCGGGGGCAAGCCTTGGACTCGGGACTCGAGAGCCTCAGGCGCCGGATCCGCCGGCCGACAGCCGCCGCACCCGTTCCCGCACCCGGCGGACGAAGTTCTTCGTCTCCTGGTAGGGCGGTACCCCGCCAAAGCGTCGCACGGCGCCCTCCCCGGCGTTGTAGGCCGCCAGGGCCAGGTCCAGGTCGCCGCCGAAGCGCTCGAGCATGCGCCGGAGCCAGGCCGCCCCCGCGTCGATGTTCTGCTCCGGGTCGTAGGGGTCCTCGACGGCCAGTTCATCCGCCGTGGCGGGCATCAGTTGCATCAAGCCCATCGCACCCTTGGGACTCAAGGCCAGCGGGTCGAGTCCGCTCTCCACCGTCGCCACGGCCAGCAGCAGGGCCGCTTCGAGCCGGTGCCGTTCGGCGGCCTGCTGAAAGAAGTCTGCGAAGGGACCGGCCTGCTCCCGCCAGTCCGCCTTCCCCGGCTCGTTCTCGGTCCGCGGGGGCTCGACCCGGTCGCGGACGATCCTGAGCACCCGGCTGCGGGCCACCCGGATCCTGTTGTCCCCTCCGAGGTGGAGATCCAGCCACTCTCCCCGGGCCTCCACCGACTCCACCTGGAGCATCCGGTGGTCGGTGAACACCACGCGGTCGGCACGGGGGGCCGAAACGCCGGCGGCCAACGTCAGGCCAGCCAGCAGCAGCGGCAGAGGCCGGCCGGCCCAGCCCCTCCCGGGCGCCGGAAGGCGCTCACGTTCAGCCTGGGTGCCTGCCGTCATCTCGTATCCGCCACCCCCGGCCCCTCCCCTTCGCCGATCCGAACCACCCCGGTGCCTGCCGACCCGGCCCTTCAGCTGCGCTCGAAGCGGGAATTGAGGGAGGAAAGGTCGATCCGCAGGGAGATCACGCGCCCGTGCGGGCAGTGGCTCGGACATTCGCAGGCCTCGAGCCCTCCCAACAGGTAGGCCATTTTCTCCGGACCGAGGGGATAGCCCTTCTTGACCGCGGCCTGGCAGGCCACCGTGGCCAGCAGATGATCGAAGAAATCCTCCGCCCCCGCCCGGTCGCCTCGTTCGAAACGGGCCAGCACTTCGACCAGCGCCTCGGGCCGGGCCTCGTTACCGAACACGGCCGGCACTTCCCGGACGATGAGCGACGACTCGCCAAAACTCTCGAAACGGAAGCCGAGCCGTGCGAGGGCATCGTGCTGCCCGGTGGCCACCTCCAGCTCCCGCGGCCCCACTTCGAGGGGCCGAGGGAACATCAGCCCCTGGCGAGGAAGGGGGCCTTCTACCGCCTGCCGGCAGAGCTGCTCGTAGAGCAGACGTTCGTGGGCCACGTGCTGATCGACGATCAACAGCCCCCGCGCATCCTCCGCGACGATGAAGGTGTTGCGGTACTGGGCGAGGACCCTGGGCCCATCGTGCACCAGCGCCCCCTGCGCCTCGGCGCCGGGGGATGACGCCGGCGCCCGCGGCGACGGCGGCGGCGACGCTCCGACCTCCCCACCCTCCACCGGGAGAAAGGGGGGCCTTTCCGGTGCGGAGCGCTCCCCACCGAACGCGACCCCTCCCCCCCCGGCAGCCGCCCCGTCGTCGAGCCGCTCGCGACCAAAGTGGGGAATCGCGGCACGGCTGGCCAGGGCCTGCTGGAGCGCTCCGACCACCAGGGCCCGGACCTGCCGGGGCTGATGGAAGCGCACCTCGCTCTTGGCCGGATGAACGTTGACGTCCACCTCTCCGGGCGGCACCTCGAGCCAGACCACCACTACCGGAAACCTGCCGGAGGGCAGCAGCGGGCGGTAGACATCGAGCACCGCCCGCACCAGGAACGGATCCCGCACCGGCCGCCGGTTGAGAAACAGGTGAATCCCGTCCCGGCTGCTGCGAGCCAGATCGACGGGCCCCGCCCAGGCCTCGATGGCCAGATCTCCCGCCTGGCGCTGGATTTCCACCAGCCGGCGAGCCACCGCGGCGCCGACGATGCCGGCAATCCGCTCGCCGACCGGCTGGCCGGGGGGCAGAGCCATCAGCGTCCGCTGGGCCTGCCGCAGGCGAAAACCCACCTCCGGCCGGGCCATCGCGGCGCGGCGCGCGACTTTCAGGCAATGGTCGAGTTCCGTGGCGGGAGTCTTGAGAAATTTCCTCCGGGCGGGAATCCCGGCAAACAGGTCCATCACGCGAATGGTGGTACCCCGGGCCCGGGAAGCCGGGTCGACCCGTGACAACCTCCCCTGCTCGATGACAACCCGGGTGGCCTGTCCCGAGTCGTCGTCCGCCGTCAGGAGCTCGACCCGGGCCACCGCCGCCGTCGCCGCCAGGGCCTCGCCCCGGAAACCCAGGGTGGCGATCCGCTCCAGGTCCTCGCCGGAGCGGATCTTGCTCGTGGCGTGCCGCTCGAAAGCCAGCAGGGCGTCGTCCCGTCCCATGCCGCAGCCGTCGTCGCTGGCCTGTATCAGCTCCCGCCCGCCCGCGGCCAGAACGATCTCGATCTTGCCCGCCCCCGCGTCCAGGGCGTTGTCGAGCAGTTCGCGAAGCACGGAGGCCGGCCTTTCGACCACCTCACCCGCGGCGATCCGATCGGCGATCGCCTGCTCGAGCACCTTGATTCTTCCCACCGCTTCCTCCCGGGCCGGGTCGCCCGCCCCCACCACATTATCCCGCCTGTCCCGCGGTGATGCCCGCGCCGGGCAGGGACGCCTTTGGCGAGAAAGGTCTTTTGTCTGCAGCAAGATTGTGCTAGATTCCGCCGGCCCCCGGATCGGTGTCCCGCTTTCGACCCGGCCCCGCGGGCCTGCCTTACCAGGCAACAGGGCCTTCATCGCATGCCAACCAGGCACTCCGCGCCAAAGTGGCGCACTCGGGAGGCGAAAAAGGCCGTTTTTGACCCCTCAAAGATGGCATACAGGTTGCAGTAGCATGGGCGGGACGAGAAACCCGCCGAGGTAAAGCTGATGTGGATTCCATGGCTCCTGAAAGAAAAGTCTCTTGACGACTTCGTCGACCACGACGGGGAAACCCGGCTCTCCCAGCTCATGGAAGATCCCGGGACGGCTCGTCCTGAAGACAACGTCTACAAGAAAGAGCTGGTCCAGCTCACGCGCCAGGCTCTCGAGGAGCTTCCCGAAAGGGAGCGGCTGATCCTCCTCAAGCGCTTCGGTGTGATGGGCAACGACGAAATGACCCTCGAGGAAATCGGCAAGATCCTCGGTCTGTCCCGCGAACGTGTGCGGCAACTCGAAAAGGAAGCCAAGTTGAAGCTGCGCGAGCGATTGGGCTCCTTGCGCCAGCAGTTGAACTTCTCTCTGACCTGACCTCCAGTGCCCCCTGGGCTGCCCCCCCAGCCCAGACGGGAGGAGACCCTCCCCCTCCTAAACCGACCTCCTCCCAATTGCACGCTGGCCCGTCGGCTCCCCCCGGCGGGCCAGTTCTTTTTCCGCCTTCCCGATCCAGGCGTTCGCCGACGACGCACCGGGCCGGCACCGCTTCAATGAGAGACGAGGGGAAGGTCGCCGTAGTAGTTGAAATCCGGGTCCAGTTCGACGGTGTGGCAACTGGTACAGGTCGGCAGGGAAATCCGACCGTAGGGCCGCTTGGGGTGGGCCACATGGCTGGCCCCCGGACCGTGGCAGGCCTCACACCCGACTCCCGCCAGATGGGGCGTGGTGCGCTGGTCGACCCAGCCCCCGACCTGGCCGTAACCGGTGACGTGGCAGGCGATGCAGGCCGGACGCATCCCGTTCGGCTCCCGCTTGAGGCTTTCGAGGGCCAGGGCATGAGCCGAAGACGACCAGTCCTCGACGATGGCGCTGTGGCAGGCGGCGCAAGCGCCGGCCCCGAGATAGGCTCCGGTGCCCCCCTCACCGCTGGGATCCATCGCTGTGAGCGTCGCCCGCTCGGCGTCCTGAGCGTCGGCGAGAACCTCCACGACCAGCTGCTCGAGGTGCGGGTCTGGAGGGATTTTCTCGTTGATCTGGACCAGGCGCGGCTCGAGCGAGAGCGACCCGGAGGATCCCCGGTAGACATTCACCTGCCCCAGGTTCTTCCCCTGGTCTCCCACGTAGAGAATCCGCGCCCGACCTTCGATAACGGCCCGGGACGTGGCCCGGGAGCCGAAAGCCCCCAGCACCAACTCGACCTCGCTCACCCGACGCACCAGCAGCCGGACGTCCTCGAGGGGCATGGTGGCCAGCAGGACGATCAGGTCGCTCTGGTCCCGCAGGGCCATCAGGGCATTTTCGAGGGCCGGCAGCGCCGGAACGGTGATCGCGTGCCCTCCCCCCGCCAGATCCAGCCTCAGCGCCGGGTTGTGGCGCATCAGGCCGACCACGCCGATTTTCAGCTCTCCCGCCACGACCAGCGTGGCAGGAGGGAGGAGCGGGATCCGGGTATCTTCCCGCACCAGGTTGGCGCAGATGATCGGGAATCGGGCGTCTCCCGTAGTCTCCTGGAAGTGCTCGAAGCCCCCCACCAGGTCTCTCTCCCCCACCGCCGCCAACCGGTAACCGAGGTAGTTCATGCCGCGCACCAGGCCCCGGGTCTTCACATCGCCGATCAGGCCCGGCTGGTCGAAGAAGTTCCCACCGTCGAGCAGGACAGCCGCGGCACCGGGCCAACGACGTCGAACACTCCGGATATAGCCGCCCCGTCGACCCAGGCCCCCCATGGGGAAGCGCGAGCAGCCACACTGATCGATGTACCCCTCGGTCCCGCCGCTGAAGAAGATCACGAGATCGGGTTCCCGTTCCGCGGCGACTGCCGGCGCCGCACCCGCCGCCAGCAACAGCAACAGCACCATGCCGCCCAGGAGCCGCAGGCCACCACCGCCACCCTTCGGCGGCCGGGCGATGGGCGGACACTCCGAAGAACTCTGCAGCAAGGCGGACCTCGGTCCGGGGGGCACCCGGAACGTGTCGAGGATAAGCCCCGGCCGTGGCTGCCGCAAAAAAGCACTCACGGTCATCGAAGTCGGAGATAATGCCCCCCATGACTTCGCCGGTCCCACCGAAGATCGTCCTGGCTTCCGCCTCCCCACGCCGCAGGGAGCTGCTCGCCTCCGTCGGCCTGGATTTCGAGGTCCTGCCCGTGGATGTGGACGAAACCCCCGACCCCTCCCTGCCCCCAGCGGAAAACGTCCTCCGGCTCGCACGCCGCAAGGCCATCGTGGCCCACGGCCAGCGCCCCCACTGCCTGGTCCTGGGGGCCGATACCCTCGTCTTCGCAGGTGAAGACGCGCTGGGCAAACCCCGCGATGCGGCGGCGGCCGAGGCCATGCTGACCCGCCTCTCCGCCAGGTGGCACCAGGTCTGCACGGGAGTCGCCCTCGTTCGGCCCGAGGGCGAGGTGCTCGAGGAGGCCTCCACCACGCGGGTCCGCTTCGCCCGGCTCGATCCCCGGGAGATCCGGCGCTACGCCGCGAGCCGCGAACCCCTGGACAAGGCCGGCGCCTACGCGCTGCAAGGCGCCGGAGCGTGGTTCGTCGAACGCCTGGAAGGCTCGGCGAGCAATGTCATCGGCCTGCCCCTGGAGGTGGTGCGACGCCTGCTGCGCCGAGCCGGGGCCCCCCTGCCCACACTCGGCGCCCCGGCGGGGGGTGACGGCTGATCACTCCTCTCCGGGCAGCCAGCGCACCCGCGGCCGCCGGTTGGCCTGCACCTCGTCGAGCCGCCTGACAGGCGTGTGCCAGGGGGCCGACTTGACGGTCTCGGGCTCTTCATGGGCCTCGCGATGAATCGCCCTCAAGGCATCGACGAACGCATCGAGCTCTTCCCGACTCTCGGTCTCCGTCGGCTCGATCATCAGCGCCCCCTGCACGACCAGGGGGAAATAGACCGTTGGCGGATGAAAGCCGTAGTCCATCAGCCGCTTGGCCACGTCGAGGGTCGTGACACCCGTCTCGGCCTCGAGCGTACGATCCGAGAGAACGACCTCGTGCATCGAAGGGGTCGCATAGGGCAGATCGAAAAACTCCTCGAGAGCCGAGCGCAGGTAGTTGGCGTTGAGGATGGCATCCTCACCCACCTGCCGGAGGCCCGACGCCCCCATTTCCTGGATGTAGGCCAATGCCCGCAGCAGCATGCCGAAGTTGCCGTAATAGGCCGATACCCGGCCGATGCTCCGGGGAGCGTCGTAGGCCAGCGTCCAGCGATCGTCCCGGCGCAACACCCGGGGAACGGGAAGATACTCGACCAACTCGCCCCGTACCCCGACCGGTCCGCTGCCGGGACCGCCGCCACCATGCGGAGTGGTGAAGGTCTTGTGCAGGTTGAGGTGGATCACGTCGATCCCCTGGTCTCCCGGACGCGTCAGCCCCAGCATGGCGTTGAGGTTGGCGCCGTCACCGTAGACGAAGCCACCGTGCTCGTGGATCAGGCGACAGATCTCGGCGATGTTGCTTTCGAAGATGCCCAGGGTGTTGGGGTTGGTCAGCATCAGTGCCGCGACGTCACCACGGACGACCCTCCGGCGGAAGGCCTCCATGTCCACCCGGCCGTCCGCTCCCGAGGCGATGGGTTCAGGGGTGAAGCCGCTGAACACGCAACTGGCGGGATTGGTACCATGAGCCGAGTCGGGGATCAGCACGACGCTCCGCCGGTCACCGCGGTCGAGCAGGCACTGGCGGATCATCAGCATGCCGGTCAGTTCCCCGTGGGCACCGGCTGCAGGCTGCAGGGTGAAGGCGTCCATCCCGGTGATTTCCACCAGCCGCTCCTCGAGCCGCGCCATCAACTCGAGCGCGCCCTGGCAGGAGGACTCGACCTGGAAAGGGTGGACCATCGACAGCCCCGGAAGCCGTGCGATCTTCTCGTTGACCCTCGGGTTGTATTTCATCGTGCACGAACCGAGGGGGAGCATGCCGTCATCGATGGAGTAGTTGAGATGGGACAGGCGGGTGAAGTGACGCAGCACTTCCACCTCGCTGACCTCCGGCAGCGCCGGCTTGCCCTCCAGCAGCAGTTCCGGTTCGATATCCTGGGGGGCGGGGGGGGCCTCGGTCCGGGGCAGCGAATAACCGACCCTCCCCGGACGGGAGACCTCGAAGATCAGCGGTTCGGGCCGTGGGGGGCGACAGGGCTTCACAGGACCTCCTCGACGGCCGCCACCAGTCGTTCGATCTCGCGGGGGCCGGTCAGCTCGGTCAGCGCGATCAGCCCGTCGTTCTCCCGGGCAGGATCGAAGAGATCGAGGGGCACCGGGGCCAGCACGCCCCGCTCGGCCAGGCGCTCGGCCAATTGCCGGGCAGGTACGGGAAAACGCAGGGCGAACTCGTTGAACACCGGGCCCGAGTAGATGCGTTCGACGCCGGCGATCGCCGTCAGTTTCTTGAGGGCCAACGCCGCATGTCGACGACAAAGATCCGCGGCGACAGACAGGCCTTCCCGGCCCAGCAAGCAGAGGTGAATCGTCGAGGCGAGGGCCATCAATCCGGAGTTCGTGCAGACGTTCGAAGTGGCCTTCTCCCGCCGAATATGCTGCTCGCGGGTGGAGAGCGTCAGAACGAAACCGCGGCGACCGTCACAGTCCACGGTCTGGCCCACGATGCGACCCGGCATCTGTCGCATCATCTTCTCGCGGGCCGCGAGCACCCCGACGTGGGGGCCGCCGAAGCCGGCCGGCGAGGCGAAGGCCTGGAACTCGCCCGCCGCGATGTCGGCTCCCAGGGCACCGGGAGCACGCAGCATCCCGAGGCTGTAGGGCTCATTGAAAAGGGCGACGAGCAGCGCGCCGGCATCGTGGGCCTTGTGCGCCAGGCGGTCCATGCGCTCGACGACACCGAAGAAGTTGGGGCTTTGCACGGCCAGGGCGATGACTTCGCCGTTCAGGTGGCGCTCGAGGTCCTCCTCGTCGATGCGACCGGTGAGCGGATCGATGGCGATGAGCTGAAGCTCGAATTCCAGGTGCGCGAGATAGGTGCGCAGGGTGTCCACGTATTGTGGGTGCACCGACTCGGGAACCAGGAAGGTCGTTCCCTTGCGTCGCGCGCGCCGGGCCAGCAAGAGCCCTTCCACGAACGCAGCCGCCCCCTGGTAGAGCGAAGCCTGGCTGACATCGAGGCCGGTCAACGAGCAGACCATGGTCTGAAACTCGAAAATGGCCTGCAGGGTTCCCTGGGAGATCTCGGGCTGGTAGGGCGTGTAACTGGTGAAGAACTCGCCCCGGTTGAGCAAGTGATCGACCACCGTCGGCTGCCCGTGCTGGTAGACGCCCGCACCGAGAAAGCACGGCTCGGTGGCGGCATTGAGGTTCTTCGCCGCCAGGGAGCGGAACCACGAGAGCAACTCCGACTCGCTCGCGGGAGCGGGCAGATCGAGGGGCCGGGCCAGGCGCAGATCTTCGGGAATCGCGGCCGTCAGGTCGTCGATGGACGAGACACCGATCCGCTGCAACATCGCCTGGCGGTCGGCCTCGGCGTGGGGGAGATAACGAAAGCGCTCGCTGGTGCTCAGTGGTCTTCCTCCTCGAGGAAGCGCTGATACGCCTCGAAGTTCATCAGCCCGTCCAGTTCGGAAGCATCGGCCACTTCCAGCACGGCCAGCCATCCGTCACCGAAAGGCTCTTCGTTCACCTTCTCCGGCGCATCGGCGAGCTGATCGTTGAGGGCCGTCACCTCGCCCGCCACCGGGGCGTAAACCTCGGCCACCGCCTTGACGGATTCGATGGTGCCCAGTTCTTCGCCCCTGGCGACGCTGCGACCCGCCTCGCCGAGGTCGACGTACACGATGTCCCCCAGTTCCCCCTGCGCGAAATCGGTGATTCCAAGCCGGGCCTTGCCGCCTTCGACGTGGAGCCACTCGTGGTCCTTGGTAAACAGGCAATCTTCCGGACGCGGCATCTCGTCTCTCCTTCAAGTCGCCGGGGAGCGTTTCTTCTTCGCTCGCCGATAGAAGGGCATCTCCACCACCCGCGCGGGAAGCTGGCGCCCTCGGACCTCTACCAAGATATCTGTTCCCGGCACGGCCAAACCGACGGGCAGGTAGGCCATGGCGATCGCCTTCTCCAGTGTCGGCGACCACGTACCCGAGCTGATCTCTCCGACTTTTTCACCATCGTGCACGATCGCGTGCCCCTTGCGCGCGATACCACGGCCGACGATCTCGAGGCCCGCGCGCCTCCGCGTCACGCCACGTTCCCGCTGGGCGAGCAGGGCCTGCCGGCCGATGAAACGGGGCTTGTCCCAGTCGATGATGAAACCGAGCCCCGCTTCGAGCACCGTGGTCTGATCGTCGATATCGTTGCCATAGAGAGGCAAGGCGGCCTCGAGGCGCAGGGAGTCCCGCGCCCCCAGCCCCGCGGGCTGCAGACCGTCATCCGCCCCCGCCTCGAGCAGGGCATCCCAGACCACCGGCGCCGCGGGGGCCTCGATGAAAATCTCCCAGCCCATCTCGCCGGTGTAACCCGTGCGGGAGGCGATCACCTGCCGACCGGCCACCTTCCCTTCGACCACGCGGTAGTACTTGACTGCCAGGGCGTCGAAGTCCTCCGCCAGGCGGGAGAGGATCCCGCGGGCCCGCGGCCCCTGCAGGGCCAGCAGGGCGAAGTGCTCCGAGCGGTCTTCGAAACGCAGATCGAAGTCGCCGCAGCGGTCGGTGATCCAGCGACGGTCCTTCTCCAGGTTCGCCGCGTTGACCACCAGGAGAAAACGTTCTTCTCCCAGTCGGTAAACGAGAATGTCGTCGACGAAGGTTCCCCTCTCCGTGGTCAACGCCGTGTAGACCGCCCGGCCGACATCCAGGGCCGAGATCCGGCTCGGAGTGAGGAGATCGAGCAGCTCCGCCGCCCCGGAACCGAGGACGAAGAACTCTCCCATGTGGCTGACATCGAAGAGACCGGCCGCCGTCCGGACCGCCCGATGCTCCTCCACCAGTCCCCGGTACTGCACCGGCATCTCGAACCCTGCGAAGGGCACCATCCTGGCGCCGGCGGCCAGGTGACGCTCGTGCAGCGGCGTGCGCTGGAGGTCGCTCATCGTTCCACCTCGGAAGGCTCTGCGTCTCCACGGCACGCCCGACCGCCGACCGTGAAGGATGAGAGGGCTCCCCCCCCGCCATGGAAGAACCACGAGCGGGGAAGGTGGGTGATCCTAGCACCAGCCGGCGAGGCCCAGCAATGTCGGCCGGCCTTCTTTTCAGCGTCGCCTCCAGCGGGCGGCCTTGCGGTCGAAGCACCAGACGCTGAGCCGGGCCGTGGGGCCGCTGAGACGAAGCGCGCAGAGCCCGCTGCGGCCGTCGGTGAGGAAGAAGGATCCCGGCGTGGCCCGCCCCAGGGCGGTGAAAGAGGCCATGCGGGAAGCCCCGAAGCGCACGCTGGGATCGTCGGGCCCCAGGACCCTCGACGAGGGAGGCAGGTCGGGCACCCCCGCCCAGCCCGGGCGACCGACCCGCACCCCGGGGTGATCCCGGCCGACACGGAAGGGCGGCCCCGCGGGATCGACGCCATCGGCGATCTCGCGGCGCCTGAGACCGTTGCCGTTGCCGTCGGTGGCCCAGCGCAGGGGCTCGTCCGCGTCGACGGGAAAGATCAGCCCACGGGTCCTGCCGTCGCTTCGGGCCGCCACCGCCTCCGCCCGTATCCGCGCCCCCAGGGCACGGGCCGCCGCCTCCACCGAACGTCCTCGCGCCAGAGGCATCAGCCGCGCCCCGGCGCCGAGCAGAAGGGCGGCGCCGGCCGCCGCGACGATCACGGCGACCAGCGTCTGCCCGCGGGAATCGCAAGCCGGGTTCACCGGCTCACTTCCTTCCCCCGGCCGAGGGCTTGTGGGCCGCCGGGCCGACCTGGATGTGCGGCTTGAGGCGGGCCAGCAGCTTGGGGCCGATCCCCTTCACCTCGAGCAGATCTTCGACCCGCCGAAACGCGCCGTGCTCCTTCCGGTAGGCGACGATGCGCCCGGCGAGGGCGGGCCCGATCCCCTTGAGGGACGTCAGCTCGTTCAGGCTGGCCCGGTTGATGTCGACCTGGGCCGCACTCGGGGCGGCGGCCTTCTCCGCCGGCGCGGGAGCCGCCGCCGAGAAGGTCGCGGAGGCGAGGAGGCAAGTGAGCAGCAGGAGCGAGAGCACGATCAGGCTTCGAACGGACTTGGTTCTATGGAACTCAGGCATGGTTTCTCCTTTCCGGACAGGCCCCCGTGGCCTGCCGCCCCTAACCCTCGCAAGACTCGTGCCGCGGAAAACTCCACGCTCGAACGCGGTTTTCGTCCGCCCGGCGTCCGCATGCGGACACCGGGTGCGGACACTTTCCGGACACCCGCCGGCAGGCGCGGGGGACGCCGTCCAAAGCGCGCTACAATGACCTTCACCGCAGAGCTGTCCCGGAGGACGGTCCCGGAGGACCGGCGGCGTCGCGGGCCATTCCAGGGAGAAGAGCCATGAAGCGGGAATTCACCTACACCAAGGAACGACTGCTCTTCATCCTGGAGGACCTGCTCTCCCGGGATATTCACGACGGCCCGCGCTACAAGACGCCCGAAAACGCCGAAGAGGGCTTCGAAAAGCGGGCCACGCTCGAATTCCTGCTCTGGTTCCTCACCGAGGCCTTCCCCGACGGCATGTCCTTTCACTGCTCCTTCGACGACCTCGAGGAAGACTACCCGGCCGCGCTGGCCCGGGTCATCGCGGAAGGCAAGGGGTGGGCCGCCCGACACGTCTGCGAAAAGGAACAGGCCGAGAACGTGGTCTTCGTCGACTTCCGCAAGACCTGAGCCGAAGCCCGCAACCGGGCCGGCGTCAACCGCCCCCGCCCTCCGGCCCCGCCCCCGACTCGATCCGCCGGCGAATCCACGCCAGGGCTCCATCGAGGTCGTCGAAGGCTTCATCCATCTGGGCCTGGTAGGCGGCCTCGACCCAGCGCCCGATCTCGGGCCCGGGCTCGAGACCCAGGGCGACCAGGTGGCGGCCCATCAGCAGCGGCCGTGGCGCCGCGCGGGTCACTTCGATGGCGCGGGCGACCTCGAGCATCTCCCGCGCCGAGGGCGGGCAGCCTCCCGGCAGGGGCGGGCGGGCGGAGTGATCGGCCTCGATCAGGCGCACGAGCGCCTCGATGCTCTCGCCCTCCTCGGCGAGGGCCCGGGACAGGCGTCGCACCGCCCGGCGGGATCCCTGGAAGCCAAGATGGTCCAGATGCCGACGGCAGAGAATGATCACGCGACGCCGCAGGCGCCGCGGCGCGTCGATCCGGCCGAGAAACGTCTCGAAAGTGGCCACCGCCTCGCCGTGACCGCGGCTGCGTACCCGCGTTCCGTCGATGGTCGTGGTTTCGGGCTTGCCCAGGTCGTGGACCAGCGCCGCGAGGACCAGCACCAGCCGTTCCTCGGCCCTCAGCGCCTCCCGCCGCGCCACGGCCACGGCCGCGTCGCAAGTCAGCAGGGTGTGGACCCAAACGTCCCCCTCGGGGTGCCACTGGGGATCCTGGGGACAGTCCACCAGGGCCTCGAGTTCCGGGTAGAGTTGGATCCACCCGCACAAGCGGAGGAATTCCAGCCCACGGGACGGCCGCTCGCTCCGCTCGGCCCACTTGGCCCACTCGACCCAGATCCGCTCGGCGGCCAGCGTCCCGGCCTCGTCGCGCATGGAGCGGCAGAGTTCCACCGTGGCCGGATCGACTTCCAAATCGAAGCGGGCCGCCAACTGAAACCCCCGCAACACCCGTAACGGGTCTTCCACGAAGGCCGGCCCCACGTGACGCAGGCGACCGGCGCGCAGGTCCTCCCGGCCGCCCCAGGGGTCGAGCCACACCCCGCGCAGCGGGTCGTAGCCCATGGCGTTGATGGTGAAATCCCGCCGCGAAGCCGCCTCGGCAAAACTCATCCGGGGATCGGGCGTCACCACGAAGCCCCGGTGGCCCCGGCCACGCCGCGAGTCCCTCCGGGGAAGGCTCAGATCCACCGTCCCCTCGTCGGCATCCCCCACCTTGAAGACACCGAAACTCCGTCCCACCGCGTTGACCTTGATCCCGGCGGCCAGCAGCTCCTGCTCGAGGGCAGCGGCCTCCATCCCGTAGATCTCCAGGTCCAGGTCTTTCGAATCCAGCCCCAGCAGGGCGTCACGCACCGCACCGCCGACCACGATCGCGCGCCCGCCCCTGGCGGCGACGATCTCCACGACGCGGCGGGCCAGGGGTGTCAGCCGTGGAGTCACGGCCGTCCTACTCGGCTGATTCGGGCGCCGAAACAGGGGCCTGCTGAGGACGGGTGACGAACGCCTTGCGCAGATCGAGGGCGATGACCGTCACGGCGAAGGTCAGCAGCACGACGAAGCCCAGCTGCAAGACCCGTTCCTTGACCTGCGGAGCGAGATCGCGCCGAATCGACGATTCCACCAGCAGGATCAGGATGTTGCCACCGTCGAGCACCGGAATCGGCAGCAGATTGAAGATGCCCAGGTTGATGCTGATGAAGGCCAGCAGTCCGAAGAGCGGGCGCCAGCCGTGCTGGGCCTGGTCCTGGGTGATACGCGCGATCTCGAGTGGCCCCGAGAGCACTCCCACTCCCACCTCCATCCGCACCAGGGAGGAGACCGTGCGCAGTAGCAGCCGGACGTTCTCACCGGCCCGCCCGAGAGCGCGCATCAGGGCCGCTCCGGGCGGATAGCGTACGATTCTGCCGGGATAGCCCAGGCTGACCCCGATCTGCCCGCGACCTTCTTCCACCCGCTCCGGGACGACGGGAATCTCCAGTCGCCGATCGCCGCGCACGATCTCGAAGAGCAGCTCCTGACCGGCCCGCTGCTGAATGTATTCGATCAGCGACTCCATGCTGGCCGGGGCATGACCGTCGATCCCGGCGATCCGGTCTCCCACCTCGAGTCCCCCGACCGCGGCGGGGGAACCCTCGAGCACGGCACGCACGATGATCGAGGTCGCCACACCGATGCCGTCGTAGCCCACGCCGTGGAGCGGGTCCATGGCGATGCGCACGGACCGACGCATCTGCCGGCCTTCCCGCTCGATCAGGTACTCCACCTCCTGCCCCGGACGGAAAAGCACTTCCTTGCCGTACTGCGCGTAGGACTCCAGGCGTGTGTCGCCGAGGGCGAGGATGCGGTCGCCGGGCTGAATTCCCGCCGCCGCCGCCGGTGAATCCGGCCGGACCTCCTCCACGACCGGCGGGCCCTGGGGGATATCGAGCTCCACGTCGCCGTAGACGAGGATGCCCCACCACAGGACGATGGCCAGCAACACGTTCATCGCGGGCCCGGCGAAGAACACCACCAGTCGCTGCCAGCGGGGCTTGGCCTGGAACAGCCCGGGATCGTCGGGCCTGGCTTCTTCATCGTACTCGCCGGCCATCTTCACGTAGCCGCCGAGGGGGATCGCCGCCACCCGGTAGTCCGTCCCGCCCCGCCTGAATCCGGCCAGTCGCGGACCGAACCCCAGGGAGAAGATCTCCACCCGAACACCGAAGAACTTCGCCGCCAGGAAGTGCCCGAACTCGTGGACGAACACCAGCGTTCCCAGCACCAGGATCAGATAGAACGCGCGTTCCAGCAGCAGCATCAGCCCGCCATCTCCTCAGCGATGATTCTCTGCGCCTCCTCGCGGGCGCGACGGTCGGCCTCGAGCACGTCTTCGAGTTCCCCCACGCTACCCGCCGACAGCGTCCCCAGCACGCCCTCGATGACATCCGGAATCTGGAGGAAGCCGATTCTTCCGTCAAGGAACGCCTCGACGGCCACTTCATTGGCCGCATTCAGGCGCGCCGGGGCATCTCCGCCCTCGGCCAGGACCCGGTAGGCCAGATCGAGGCAACGGAAGACCTTCACGTCGGGGGCTTCGAACGCCAGGGGCGGCAGGGCCAGCAGATCCAGTCGCTCTCCCGCCGACTCCCAGCGCTCGGGCCAGGTCAGGGCGTATTGAATGGGATGCTTCATGTCGGGACAACCCAACTGGGCCACGACGGAACCGTCGCGAAATTCCACCATCGAGTGAACGACGCTCTGGGGATGGACCACCACGTCGATGGCCTGGGGCGGCAGCGCGAACAGCCAGTGCGCCTCGATCACTTCCAGGCCCTTGTTCATCAAGGTCGCCGAATCGATGGTGATCTTCGGTCCCATCTTCCATGTCGGGTGATCGAGGGCCTCCCGCAGACTGACCGACTCGAGTTGCCCGCGCTCCTGCCCGCGAAAGGGCCCTCCCGAGGCCGTGAGCACGATCCGCCGCACCTCGCCGCGCTCGCCGGCCCGCAGGCACTGGTGAATCGCATTGTGCTCGCTGTCGACGGGCAGCAGCCGCGCCCCCGAATCCCTGGCCGCCCGTACCATCAGCTCACCGGCGATGACCAGGGCCTCCTTGTTGGCCAGTCCCACCACCAGGCCCGCCGAGACCGCCGCCAGGGTCGGCACCAGTCCCGCCGCGCCGACGATGCCCGCGATCACCACTTCGGCGCCCGTTCCCACCGTCACCTCGGCGGCGCCCTCGGGCCCGATGCGCATCTCCGGCGCCTGACCACCGAGCCGGGAGCGGAGCTCCCGCGCGGCTTCTTCCGTGGAGACGGCCACCGCCCGGGGGCGGTGTCGCCGGATCTGCTCGGCCAGGCGCTCCATGCGTCGCCCCGCCACCAGCGCCACCACCTCGAATCGGCCGGGATGAGCCTCCACCACCTCGAGAGTGTTTCGTCCGATGGACCCGGTCGAGCCCAAGATCGCGATGGGTCGCGGCACCACGTCATTCCTCGTCAGTTCGTCATTCCCTCGGCCTGCCGAAAAAGCCTCTTCCCCACCCTGGGCATCGGGTTCCCGCGGGTGCACGGGGCTTGCCATCCCGCCCCCCGCGTCGAAAAGACTTTATCAACGAACGCCTAGAGTACCAGCCGGTGATACCAGTAGAGGACCGGCGCCGCCAGCAACAGGCTGTCGACGCGATCGAGCAGACCGCCATGCCCCGGCAGCAGTGAACCCGAGTCCTTGACCGCCGCGGCCCGCTTGAGAAGCGACTCGCAGAGATCGCCCAGGATTCCCGTCACCGACAACAGCGCCCCCAATCCCAGCGCATGGGAAATCGGCAGGGCTTGAAAGAACCACAGCGGCGCCAGCAAGGACGCCAGCAGCGAACCGACCAGGGAACAGGCCGCCCCCTCCCAGGTTTTCGCCGGGGAGATCTTTGGCGCCAGCTTGTGCCGGCCCCAGGCCCGGCCACCGTAATAGGCCAGGGAATCCCCCACGTAGACCACCACCAGGGCGAAGATCAGCAGGTCCTCGCCGGTCTCCCGGCCCTCGGGCAGTTCGGCGGTCAACAGGCCACCCACGTGGCCCAGGGTCAGCCCCAGGTAGACCACCGTCAACAGGCTGCTCAGCAGCCGTTCCAGGGCGACGGCCGGCTCCCGCGGGGAGAAGAGGAAGCGCAAGAGCAGAACGAAGAGCAGGCCCGTCATGGTCGGCGCCAGGGGGGGGTCGGGCAGCAGGAAACAGGCGATCAGGGCCACGGTGCCGGCCCCGGCCAAAAACGGCCACGGGCGGCGTCCGCCGGCCCCCAGCATGGCGCCCATTTCCTGCGCGGCCACAATGCCCATGGCCGAAAGGCCGAGCCAGAAGATCCACAAGGGAGCCCAGCGGACACCCGCCAGGACCAGCACGATCAGGACGCCGGCGGTGAGAAGCCTCTTCACGAGCCGATCAACCGCCGGAGAGAGGCCAGGCTACCGCCCCGGGGAGGCGGCTCGACAGCCCCGAACCGCCGCTCACGGGACTGGAAATCGGCCACGGCTTCGAAGAGATCACTCTTGCGGAAGTCCGGCCAGAGCACGGGCGTGACCCACAACTCCGCGTAGGCCAGTTGCCAGAGCAGGTAGTTGCTGATGCGCAATTCGCCGGATGTGCGGATCATCAAGTCGGGATCCGGCAGGCCGGCGGTGTAGAGCGCGCCCTCGATCCGGGCTTCGTCGATCTCGTCGGGCCGGAGGCGGCCGGCCTCGATCTCCCGGGCGAGAGTCCGCACCGCGTCGACCATCTCGCTGCGACCGGAATAGGACAGGGCCACCTGGAAGACCAGCCCGGTGTTCTCTTCCGTCTCCCGCCGGGCCCGCTCGAGGGCCTCGCGCACCCTGGGCGGCAGGTCCTGCAGGCGGCCGATGGGCCGGAAGCGGATATTCTTTTCCCTGAGCGTCCTCAGTTCGCCCTCGATGTACTCCCGCAGCAGCCGCATGAGGGTGTTGACCTCGGCGGGAGGACGCTTCCAGTTCTCCCGGCTGAAGGCGTAGAGGGTCAGAACCTCGAGACCCAGGCGTGCGGAACTCTCGAGCACCTCTCGCACCGCGGCGATACCCGCCCGGTGTCCGGCCACCCGGGGCAACCCACGGCGCCGCGCCCAGCGCCCGTTGCCGTCCATGATCACCGCCACGTGTCGCGGCAAGCGGAGGAAGTCGATCCGTGCAAGGGCATCGGGGGCCGGCTTAGCCCCCGGCACACCGGGACCCCGCGGCTGCGCATCACCCTGCATCGGATCGGAATCTCCTTCCTGGACCCGCCCGCAGGCAATGTACCACCCGGCCCCCTGCCATTCCAACAGGCACGGCGGGCCCCTGCCCCCTCACCAGGGAGCCTGCTGCGGCGGAAAATCCACCTGCACGAGGCACAGCCCCCTGGCGGGAGCCGTATGGCCCACCAGGGCACGACTTCGGGCCCGGAGGATCTCCCCGCTCCTGTCCGCCTCGATGCGGCCGCGCCCCACCTCCACCAGGAACCCCGCCAGATTGCGCACCATGCGGTAGAGGAAACCGTCGGCCTGGGCCTCGATCTCGAGCACCCGGTCGGGACTCAGGCGCAGGTTCAGCCGGCGCAGATGCCGTGTGTTGTCCCGCTCGGGGCCTCCCGCCGTGGCGAAGGAAGTGAAATCATGGCGGCCCACCAGGGCGGCGGCGGCCCGCTCCATCGCCCCCGTATCCAGCGGCGCGCGCAGGTGCCAGGCCCAGTGTCGCTCAAAAGGGAGCATCAGGGGGCGGTTGACGATGCGGTAACGGTAGGTCTTGCCCACCGCCGAGCGACAGGGATGAAAGCCCTCGGGAGCCTCGGCGACGGCGAGGACACGGATGGCGGGGGGCAAGAGCTTGGCCAGGCCCGCGGCCAGGGCACGGATGGAGCGCGGCGAGGGGGGCCGGTAGGAGGCCACTTGCCCGAGAGCGTGAACGCCGGCGTCGGTGCGCGAAGAGCCCACCACGGGAATCCGCTCGGCGGTGCCGTGGATCACCCCCAGCGCCCGCTCGAGTTCCCCCTGGACGGTGGGTCGACCGGGCTGCAGCTGCCAGCCCTCGTAACCACTGCCATCGTAGGCCACTTGCAGGACGATCGGACGGGCTCCACTCCGGCTTCCGCTCCGATCCGGCTGCCCCGTCATCGGGCATCCGGCGGCGCGAGGCGGACCTCCCCCCTGTCCGCGTCGAGGCTGCAATCGAAGCCCAGGGGCCATGCCCGGGCCCGACGCCCGTGGCCGGCGGGAATGCCGGCGAGCACCGGAACCGACAGCGGCGCGAGCCGTGAGAGGAAGATGTCCCTCAGGACCCTCGAAGGGCGTCCTCCCGCCGGGCGGGCCGCGGTGAACTGCCCCAGCAGGACACCCCGCACGCCGCGCAACATGCCACTGGCCGACAACTGCCAGAGCAACCGGTCGATCCGGTAAGGCGCTTCCCCGACCTCTTCGAGCAGGACGATCCGGCCGCGCCAGTCGGGTTGCCAGCGGGTGCCCGCCAGGCTGGCGAGCACCGTCAGGTTGCCCCCGGCCAGCAGCCCCCGGGCGCGCCCTCCCACCAGGCGGCGGCGTGGACCGGGACGGATCCGGCGGACCCGAAGGGGGTCGAGCAGCATGGCGCGCAGGTCCCGGGCGACGAAGCGTTCCGGCGTCGCCAGGTCGGCCACCATGGGAGCGTGCCAGGAGCACAGACCGCGCTCGAGCAGGGCCGCCTGCAGGGACGTCAGGTCCGAGAAACCGATCAGCCAGCGGGAACGGCGCAGCCAGCGGCGCCACTCGATGCCGTCGAGCAGCGTGGCGCTGCCCCAGCCGCCCCGGGCGAACCAGACCGCGTCCACGGCCGGATCGGTCAGCGCCCAGTGCAGGTCTTCCAGTCGCTGCTGCCGGGTTCCCGCCAGGTCCCCCTTGCGGCGGAAGAGGTGCCTGCCGGCCAGGGGCCGATAGCCCCAGGCCGCCAGCCGCTCGAAGCCCGCCTCCACCCGCTGCCGGTCCACCGCCGAACCGGGTGCCACCACCGCCAGGCTGCTGCCGACGGGAAGGGGGCCGGGCACCCGCATCGTCCTCGCCCGGGTCATGGCTCGTCCTGCTCGGTGATCAGGGGAACGTCCTGCCGGGGGGGCCGGCCCCGCAACTGGTCGGCGTGCTCCCTGCGCGCCGTTGCGAGCAGCCCGGGCTCGGCGAGCAGGGCGAAGCCCACGCGCGCCAGGATCCGGGTCACCCGGGCCGCCGCCGCCAGGGCGCGGGGCCCGGCGGCCGCCCGCGTGAAGGCCTCGGTATGGGTCGGCACGGGCTCGTCGACGATGGAGAAGATCGGGTGCAGAACGGGAACCCGCTGCGAGACCGTGCCCGTGTCCAGCGAACCGATCAGGGTTTCCGAGCGCTCCACCACCTCGAGGCCTTCCTGCCGGGCCTGGGCGCGGTAGAGACGGGAGAGCAGCGGCGACGAAATCAGCTCGTCGTAGAGGTTGTCGATCGCGCGGAGGCGGCCCCGGGCTCCGGCGGAGGCCGCGATGCTCTCCACCAAGGCGCGGAAACGAGGCAGCAGCCGATCGACCAGGGCTTCGCGGCTGGGGGCCCGCAAGGAAAAACGGGCGCGAGCCAGCGCCGGCACCAGGTTGGGCCGGACGCCACCCTCGAGGATCACACCCGGTGCGAAGAAGTCTTCGCCCAGTTCTGCGAGCAGCGCGTCCCGGGCCCCGAGCAGGCGAACCATGCAGGCCAGGGCGTCGACGCCCCGTTCGGGGGCGGCCACGGCATGGGAAGCACGCCCTTCGAAGACGACTTCCATCGACCAGGAAGCCACCGTACGCACCTGGGCGCAGTTTTCGCTGCCCGGGTGAGCCAGCAGCGCCGCGTCCAGATCGTCCAGCGCACCACGCACGGCCAGCACCACCTTGCCCCCCACGGTTTCCTCGGCGGGAGCACCGATCACGACGACCCGCCCCCCCAGCCGATCGACGACCTGGCCGAGGGCCACGGCGGCGCCCAGGGAAACCGCCGCGATCAGGTTGTGCCCGCAGGCATGCCCCATCTCGGGGACGGCATCGTATTCCACGAGGAAGGCGACCGCGGGGGCTCCGCGTCCCCGCTCGGCCCGGAAGGCCGTGTCCATGCCCGCCAGGCCCGTGACCACCTGGAATCCTTCTTCCTCGAGTTCTCCGGCCAGGCGCGCGGCCGAGTGATACTCCCGGCAACCGAGTTCCGGGTCCCGATGAATCTCGGCGGCCAGCCGGCGCAGGCTCTCGCCGCGACGCTCGAGTTGCTCGAGCACCTCCGAGAGCAGCGCGTCGCAAGATGTCGATCGGCTGGGATCCATGTGGTCGACTCTACCCCCGATCCTCTCGAATCCTTCTGCAGGCACCGGTGGAAAAGGGCCGGGCGGAGCACCTCGTAAGCCGGATTCTGTTCCCCACGGGGGGGGAGGATCATTCATCTGGGCCGGAGGTCACCCTCCGCCTCGAGCGGCCTACCCGGGGACGACGCGGGCCACGCCATGGTCCCCCTATTTGGCCTTGCTCCACGCGGGGTTTACCAAGCTACCCCGGTCGCCCGGGGCACTGGTGGGCTCTTACCCCACCGTTTCACCCTTGCCCGCACCGACTCCGGGGAGCCGGCCGCTGGCGGTCTGCTCTCTGCTGCACTTTCCGTCGGGTCGCCCCGCCTGGGCGTTACCCAGCGCGCTGCCCTGTGGAGTCCGGACTTTCCTCGACACGCTCTAAAAACGCGCCGCGATCCTCTCCGGCACTCCGCCCGGCAAGGGTTTATTCTACCCGCACCCCGGCCCGACGCGCCGTCCATGGTAAATTGCCGTCCCGTTTTCTTGCCTGATCCCTGCCTGAGGTTTGCCTCCACCGTGAGCACCCAACCCCGCCACCGGCCGCCAGCCACCCCACCCCCCCCCGACGAGCAGATCTCCCAGCCCTGGGACGAACAGGCCGAACGGGCCGTGCTCGGCGCCATTCTCCTCGATCCCAGCGCCCTCGACGCCGCGGCGGAAAAGCTCCGGCCGGACGATTTTCACCGGCCGGCCCATCGGGCCATTTTCGCGGCGATGATCTCCCTCGGCTCGGCCCTGCCGGCGACGGGCATCGACCTGGTCACCCTGCGCAGGGAACTCGAGCGGCTGAACCTGCTCGAACAGGCCGGCGGCGCCGCCTACATCTCCTCGCTGGTCGATTCCCTGCCCCTGACGACCAACGTCTCGAGCTACGCGGACATCGTCCTCGACCGCTCCCTGCTGCGGCAACTGCTGGCCGTGACGGAGAACCTGCGGGCCGAGGCCGCCAAGGGCGTACTCTCCGGCGCCGAGATGATCGACGAGGCCGAGAGCCGCTTGTTCCAGCTCTCCGACGTGGGCCGGCGGGGCGGCTTCCAGCCGCTGCCCCAGGTGGCCCAGCGGGGGCTCGAAACCCTCGAAGAGCTTTCCGAAAGACGAGAGATGGTCACCGGGGTCTCCACGGGCTTCAAGAAGCTCGACTGGATGACCTCCGGCTTCCAGCCGGGAGACCTGATCATCGTCGCCGCCCGCCCCTCGATGGGCAAGACCGCGCTGGCCCTGAACATCGCCCAGTACGCGGCGACCCGGGAAGAACTGGCGGTCGGCGTCTTTTCCCTGGAAATGTCCGCCGAGCAGCTTTTCTTCCGCCTGCTCTCCGCCGAAGGCATGGTGCCCTCCCAGAAAGTCCGCACCGGTCGGCTCAGCGCCGAGGAGTGGGAGCGCTTGACCCAGGGCTACGAGCGACTGGCCCATTGCCGGATGTTCATCGACGATACCCCCGGGCTGACCCCGATGGAGATCCGCGCCAAGGCCCGCCGGTTGAAGAAACAGGAAGACCTGGGCCTGCTGGTGATCGACTACCTGCAGCTGATGCGTCTCGGCGGCCGGGTGGAAAGCCGGCAGCAGGAGATCTCAGAGATCAGCCGTTCGCTCAAGGGCATCGCCAAGGAGTTGAAAATTCCCGTCGTCGCCCTCAGCCAGCTCTCCCGGGCGCCGGATCAGCGTCAGAACGATCACCGCCCCCAACTCTCCGACCTCCGCGAGTCGGGCGCCATCGAGCAGGACGCCGACGTGGTGATGTTCATCTACCGCCCGGAAGTCTACGAAAAGGATCCCGAGAAGGTCATCGAAAAAGGCCTCGAAGGACAGGCCGAATTGATCGTGGCCAAACAGCGGAACGGGCCCACGGGCACCGTCCCGCTCTACTTCGTCAAGGACTACACCCTGTTCCAGAATCGCGAGGAGGAGTGGTCGTCGAACTGACGCGCTCCCCCGGCCCGTGACTTGATATCCGGCCCCAAAAGAGTAGGGACCCCGGTGGGTGGCCGAGGTCCCAGGTGCGGAGGTCCCGAGAGGAGAGGTTGACGGAGCCGACTCCGGCTTTCCTTTCTGTCCCGTCCCAGCGCGGGGCCGGAGTGGCTTGGCGCCATCCTCTATTCCAAGACCCGTGCCAGCCTCCCGGGAAAAAGTCAAAGCGTTTTATTTCAATGACTTGAGCGATATCTCCGAGCTCTCCCCGAATCCGGCGACACCCCGGCGGCCGGTCGGCCTGGCCGATGGCACGGACGAAGTGGCCGAATCCCGGCAGGCTCCGGGTCCACCCGCGGGAGCCTTCCCGGGGACCGGGCTCGAGCGAACGGAGAGTGGGCGGAAGACAAAAAGGGTGGACCCCGGTGGGGGGCCGGGGTCCTGGAGGGGTGCGGAGGTCCTGAGAGGAGAGGAGTGCTTTCCGGCCGCCCTGCCGCTACTTTCGAACGGCTCCCGCATACCGGGGGGCGGGCGACCTGTCCAAGCAGCCCCTCCTTTTTCAACCTCCGTGCCAGGACCTGGAAATCAAGCGCAAGAACCGTGGGAACAGCTACTTACATGAAAACCACGGGATCGGCGACGAGCGCTGCGGCAGGGGCCACCGGGAACTTTCGACCGAAGCTCGGACACTGCGTCCGACCGCTTTCGGCCACAACTGCCGACCCGCTCAGGCTGGGTCCTGCCAGTCCCCCCGACTGCGGATCAACGCCACCAGGCGGGCGGGCGCCTCGGCGGCGGGAATGTCCTTTTCCACCATCTCGCGGCCCACGAACAGGGCCACCTTGCCCTCGCCCCAGCCCACGTAGCCGTAGTCCGCGTCGGCCATCTCGCCCGGACCGTTGACCACGCAACCCATCACGGCGATTTTCAGCTTGAGGTGGCCGGTCAGTTCCCGCACCCGGGCGGTGGTCGCCTCCAGGTCGAAGAGGGTGCGGCCGCAAGAGGGGCAGGCGATGAATTCGGCCCGCTCGAGCCGGCGACGGCAAGCCTGGAGGATGCGGTGGGCGATATCCACCAGGGCGGCGGCCCGATGCCCCGGACCCCACTCCAGCCGCAGGCTGTCGCCCTGGCCATCGAGCAGCAGGGGAGCCAGCCGGCCCGCCGGACCCAGCCGCAGATCTTCGTCCGCCTCCACCCTGTCCGTCAGCACCAGGGGCAGGCGGGCGCCGGCCCGGTCCAGGGCCGCAGCCAGCAGGCGATGGGCCGGCAGGCGGTCTTCCGCCCGCGCCGCCACCACTCCGGCCGCAAGCACCGGTACGCGCCCCGCCCATTCCCCGGCCAGGGCCCCGAGCCGCTCGGCGGCCCGGGCGTCGAACGCCCCTTCGACCCGTGCCAGCGCCAACAGGGGCACGCGGGGCAGTTCGGCGGCGAGCCTTTCGAGCAGCGGGGGAAGATCGACGGCCGGCAATCCCGCCACCACCGCCACCCGCCCCACCGTCGAGGCGACCCGCCCGCGCAGGGCCGGGTCGGCCAGCATCGATTCCGCGACTCCCGTCTCCAGCGTGACACCCCAGGTCCAGCGAGCCTCCGCGCCGGCGGGAATCACGTCGAGGGCCGTGACGAGGTCGTCGACGGACTCCGCCCGCAGGTCCACCACTTCGACGCCGGGCTCGAGACTCTCGAGGACGTCCAGCTGACCGGCCGCGCTCGTCGCCGGCAACGTCAGTTCCACCGCCGGCACGTTCGCCCCGCCGATCGCCAGCGCGGGCCCCAGGGCCAGTTCGGCCGTCTCCCGGCGTGAGGGGTCGAGACCGTCGCGGCACTCTTCGATGTCGACGGCGACCTCGTCGACCTCTCCGGCGACGGGACGGCCGAAGCGGGCGACCAGTTCGCGCGCCACGGGGATTTCTTCGAGGGGGTCTTCGGTCAGACTGACCCGCACCGTGTCCCCCAGGCCCTCGCCGAGCAGGGTCGCGATACCGGCGGTGGACTTGATGCGGCCGTCGTCGCCGCCCCCGGCCTCGGTGACGCCCAGGTGCAGCGGGTAGAGTTCGCCGCGCTGGAGCAGGCGTCGGGCCAGCAGGCGATAGGCCCGCACCATGACCTGGGGAATCGAGGCCTTCATCGAGATCACCAGGTCCCGCAGGCCTTCCTCCTCGGCGAAGGTGATGAACTCCAGGGCCGATTCCACCATGCCCTCGGGACTGTCTCCGAAGCGCTGGACCAGCCGGTCGGAGAGCGACCCGTGATTGACGCCGATGCGCAAGGCCACGCCCAGTTCGCGGGCCCGGCGGGCCAGGGGCGCGAAGAGGGAGCGGGCCCGCTCCACGTCCCGTTCCCAACGGCTCTCGTCGTAAACCTCCCCCTTCAGGCTCCGACGATCGGCGAAATTCCCGGGGTTGATCCGCACCTTCTCCACATGCTCGATCACGTCGAGAGACAGGCGCGGTGTGAAGTGGATATCGGCGACCAGCGGCACCGCCACTCCCTCGGCGCGCATCCGCCGGCGGATTTCCGGCAACGCCCGCGCATCGGATCCGGAGGGCACGGTCACCCGAACGATCTCGCAACCGGCCCGCGCCAGGGCGCAGACCTGGGCCGCCGTCGCCGCCGCGTCGGACGTGGGGGTGGTCGTCATGGACTGGACCGCGATCGGGTGGCCGCCGCCGATCGTCAGATCGCCGATAGCCACCTCCCGGGCCGGACAACGCGCCGGAAACAGGCGCAGCGCGGCATCGCTCCCCACCCGGGAACCTCGCGCCGCGGAATCAGAAGCCGTAGACATCGGCCCCGCGGTTGAGCATCTGCACCTGGCGATCCCACTGGTACTTGAGAATCAACATGATGCGGAAAGTCACGTCGGAAATGCGCCGGGTCGGGCTCTTCCAGTCCCGCTCGAGGCGCAGCCAGGAACCGTAGAGGGGCTTGCCGCCGAAATACTTCGCCGACAGGTCCCAACGGCCGTCCTTCTCCTGCTGGGCCAACAGCCAGTCCATGTACCCCATCAGCCGCGGATAGCGGTTGATCAGCCCCAGCCGGGCGAACTGCTCGAGGAGATAGAGCAATTCGTCCAGATATCCCTTCTCGAGGTAGGTCTCGAGGGGATGCAGTTCGATGCCCCATCCCCGGGGCGTCGGCCCGCGTACCGTGCGAATGGCCCCGATGTCGGGGGTCAGTTCCTGGTAGTCGACGCTGAGCACGTAGTCGAAGATCTTCTTCAGGCGGCTTCGCAGAACCGCCGAATCGAGGATGCCCGGGTAGTGGGCGAAAACCCGCAGCATGTAGAGGTCGGGAATGAAGCAGTAGCCGTCCCGCATCGCCTCCCGCCGGATTTGCGGCAGACCCACGCCGACGTGTTCGACGGGATGACGGGAAACCGGGTCCGAGACGAACGCCGTCACCCGGTCGAGCAGGTCCGCCACCGCGTCGGAGATTTTCTTCTCCTTGTGCCATCCCCCCCGCAGAAGCAGGCCCAGGGCGCAGATCCTCAGGAACCAGCGCAAGTGGCGCTCACGCACCGGATCCTGCTTGACCTGGGCGTTGAATTCGTAGAGGTTGAGATCTCTCTTCTGGGTCAGAAAGCTCTTGAGCAGCTTGGCCGCCTTGCGAATCTCCTTGAATTCCCGGTCCCAGCCCAACTCGTACAGGCCCCAGAGGATCTTCTCGGTACTCCGCTCGGCCTTTTTGGGATCGCCACCGTGGATCATCCCGCCCCACGAGCCGTCCTGGCGCTGGTAACGCAGTTCCTGCTTGCCGGCCTTCCAGCTCAGCACTTCTTTCTGCAGCTCACCGACATTCGGATCCGCCGTCGTGAGAGAATGCAACTCGGTCAGGAGCCGATAACGAATCGGCGCCGAAGCGTTGAGCACCAGCCACTCGCTGGGGTCCGCCCGCATCGGTGACTTCCAGTCCGCCATCCCAATCCTCCGAACCGACGCCAGACGCCGGCCTAGGCCGTGCGACGCCGGGAAAGCTCTCCCAGCGGCCGCCTGTGCTCGACCAGGTCCACGAAATCTTCGAAGAGGTCCCACGCGTCATGGGGCCCGGGAGCCGCTTCCGGATGGAACTGCACCGTCATCAGCGGCAGCTCCCTGTGGGCCACCCCTTCCACCGTTCCGTCATAGAGCGAGCGATGAGTGATTTCCAACTCGGCCGGCAGGGTTTCCGGGTCCACCGCGTAGCCGTGATTCTGCGAAGTGATGGCCACCCGCCCGCTGCGCTCGTCCCGAACGGGGTGGTTGGTTCCCCGATGACCGAACTTCAGCTTGAAAGTGCGGGCTCCCAGGGCCCGACAGGCCAGCTGATGGCCCAGGCAGATGCCGAAGACCGGGACCGCGCCGATCAACCGCCCGATGGTCGCCACCAGGTCGTCGCAGACCGCCGGGTCGCCCGGACCATTGGAGAGAAACACCCCCTCCGGCTCCGCGGCGAGGATCTCGCCGGCGGTGGCCTGGGCCGGAAAGACCAGGACATCGAAACCGCGGTCCACGAGCAGGCGCAGGATGTTGCGCTTGATGCCGCAGTCCAGCACGGCGATGCGGCGCCCCCGACCACGGGGCTCGGCGCCGCGCCCGGAGAGCACACCCCGCCCTTCCGTCCAGCGGTGCACTTTCGCGCAGGTGACCTGACCCACCAGGTCCTGCTCCTCCAGCCGCGGGGCGGCGCGCGCGGCGGTCAGCGCCTGTTCGACGGAAGTCCCGTTCGACGCCAGGCAACCCCGCAGCACACCGGCACTGCGCAGGTGGCGGGTCAGCGCCCGGGTATCGAGTTCCTCGATTCCCACGATCTGGTGGGTCCGAAGAAAATGATCGAGATCCACCAGGCTCCGCCAGGACGAGGAATAGCGTGAACCGTCCCGAACGACCAGTCCGGCGGCCTGAGGACGCGACGACTCGGGATCGGCGTCGTTGATCCCCGTGTTGCCCACGTGGGGAACGGTGAGGGTGACAATCTGGCCGCGATAGGAAGGGTCGGTGATGATCTCCTGGTAGCCGGTCATTCCCGTGTTGAAAACGACCTCACCCGT
Source organism: Acidobacteriota bacterium (assembly GCA_030949985.1). Classification (NCBI taxonomy): domain Bacteria; kingdom Pseudomonadati; phylum Acidobacteriota; species Acidobacteriota bacterium. Next base: position 111,185 of record JAUZRX010000015.1, on the reverse strand, counting down.
GGTCAATCCCACCATGCCCAGACTTCGCCCCCGGAAGACCCGTCCGTCTTCCAGGGCAAGGATCGCTTCCATAGGGAGGCTCCTCTCGGGCGCGAGCCCCGAGTGGCAGAGACCCCAGCCCGCCCGGCGGCCGTCCCGCCGAGAGGCTGAAAGTCTGGACCCAACACCGTCCGGCGGCGCACACCACACCCGCGCTGCGCCCCACTCGGCAGCCGGGATTCTAGCGGAAGGTCTCGAAGCCCCGCAACTCCCTCCGTAAATTCCCCTTACTTTCGCTCCCCGCCGGCCCCGCCGGCCCCGATCCCAAGCCAGCGCCCCCTTCCGGGGACAGGCCCGAAACCCCTGCGTTTCCGGGTTTACGCCTTTGTTGACAGCCCCCGGGCCCGCTGCTAGGATTCGCCGTCCTCGGCTCCCCAGCGCGGCAGCCGGGGACGTTACCAGAGAGGACGCCAGAAAGGCAGGCGCGTAGCTCAGCGGGAGAGCGCCACGTTGACATCGTGGAGGTCGGCGGTTCGAAACCGCCCGCGCCTACCACCCCGGCAACCGGTGGACACCCCCCGACGGGCGGGGTGTCGCGTCCGGCCGGGGTCTTTGTGTTGCCCGAGGCGAGGAGGAGGTGATCATGAACCACCCAGAGAGTGCCGCGGAGGAGTTGGAGATCACCCTCCCCGACGGCACCGTGGTCACCGCTCCCGCAGGCTCGTCACCCTTCGACGTCGCCCGGCTCGCCGGGCTCGACGGCCTCGACCGCGCCATCGCGGCCCGGGCCGACGGCGTACCGGTGGACTTGCACGCTCCGCTGCGCGCTCCGGTCCACCTCTCGCTGATCTTCCCCGAAGATCCCGACGCCCTGGAGATCTACCGGCACTCCACCGCCCACATCATGGCCCAGGCGGTCAAGGAACTGTGGCCCGAAGTCAAGATCGCCCAGGGGCCCGCCATCGAAGACGGCTTCTACTACGACTTCCACCGCAGCGAGCCCTTCACCGACGAGGACCTGCCGCGCATCGAAGCGCGGATGAAAAAGATCATCAAGCGCAACTTTCGTATCGTCCGCCACGAGGTGCCCAAGGAAGAGGCCATCGAGGTCTTCACCGCTGAAGACGAGCCCTACAAGCTCCATTTCGTGCGGACCAAGGCCGGAGAGACGGCCTCCTACTACGAGCAGGGCGGCTTCCGCGACTTCTGCCTCGGCCCCCATTTGCCGAGCACCAGGAAGGCCGGCGCCTTCAAGCTGCTCTCGGTCGCCGGAGCCTACTGGCTGGGCAGTGAAGAAAACGAAATGCTGTGGCGGATCTACGGCACGGCCTTCCCCACCGCCGAGCAGCTCGAGGCGCACCTGCACCGGCTCGAGGAGGCCAAACGCCGCGATCACCGCCGCCTGGGCAAAGAACTCGACCTGTTCTCGGTGCAAGAGGTCGCCGGCGGCGGCCTGGCCTTCTGGCATCCCAAGGGTGCCGTGGTACGCGAACAGATCGAGGGCTTTCTCCGCCAGCAGCTCCAGCGCCACGACTACGTCTTCGTCGTCACCCCCCACATCGCCAAGGACACCCTCTTCCGCACCTCGGGGCACTACGACTACTACAAAGAGAACATGTACACGCTCCGGACGGCGGACGACGAAGAGTTCGTCATCAAGCCGATGAACTGCCCGGGGCACACGATGATCTACGCCACGGGGCTCAAGTCCTATCGCGACCTGCCGGTGCGCATGGCGGAATTCGGCACCGTCTACCGTTACGAGCGTTCCGGCACCCTGCACGGCCTGTTCCGTGTCCGCGGTTTCACCCAGGACGACGCTCACATCTTCTGCCGGCCGGACCAACTGCTGCACGAAATCGACGACTGCCTCGAGTTGGTGGAAACCATCTTCCGCACCTACGGTTTCGAGCAGGTGCACTACGAGCTCTCGGTTCGAGATCCGCAGAACCCGGGCAAATACATCGGTACCAACGAGGAATGGGAGGCCGCTGAGGCCGCCCTGGTCGAGGCCCTCGCGCAGCGCGGCCTCGATCACAAGCGTTTCGAAGGCGAAGCCGTGTTCTATGGCCCCAAGATCGACGTCAAGGTGGTCGATGCCATCGGCCGGCCCTGGCAGTTGTCGACGATCCAGTTCGACTTCAACCTGCCCCGCCGTTTCGGCATCACCTACGTCGACCAGGACGGGCAGCACAAGCCGCCCTACATGGTGCACCGCGCGATCTACGGCTCCCTCGAGCGCTTTTTCGGCATCCTGATCGAGCACTTCGCCGGAGCCTTCCCGCCCTGGCTCGCCCCGGTGCAGGCTCGCGTGCTGCCGGTGTCGGAAAAGGTCATCGACTACGCCGAGTCCGTGCTCGACACCCTGGCCCGGGCCGGGTTGCGGGCCGAACTCGACCGGCGCTCGGACAAGATCGGGGCGAAGATCCGGGATGCCGAAATGCAGAAGATTCCCTACATGCTCATCGTCGGCCCGAAAGAGGCCGAGGCGGCCTCCGTCTCCCTGCGCATCCATCACAAGGGCGACGAAGGGGCCATGCCACTCGAGTCGTTCATCCAGCGCGCCCGGCGGGTGGTCGGTGAGCGCAGCCTGGAAGCCTGAGGAGAGAACATGCCCAAGCTCAAGACCCACCGGGGTGCGGCCAAGCGTTTCAAAGCCACGGCGAGCGGACGATTCAAGCGCTCGAAGGCCTACAAGAGCCACATCCTGACCAAGAAGGACCCCAAGCGTAAGCGCCACCTGGACATGGAGACCATGGTCTCCGATGCGGACCAGGAGGCGGTCAGCCACATGCTTCCCTACGGTCGGCGCTACAGGTAGGTAGCGGCACGACCCCCTGACCCGCGGCCGGGACCCTCGATTGCCCGTCCGGCCCGGGAACGACAGGCGGCCACTTCGCCGCCCGTCGAAGGAGATGAAAGATGCCGAGAGTCAAACGGGGCAAGAACCGTCGCCAGCGGCGCAAGAAGATCCTCGATCGCGCCAAGGGCTATTACCTGAGCAAGAGCAACTGCTACCGGATCGCCCGCGAACAGGTGGATCGTTCCCTCGATTTCGCCTATCGCGACCGGCGGCAGAAGAAGCGCCAGTTCCGCCGTCTCTGGATCACCCGCATCGGCGCCGCAGCCCGGATCCATGGGCTCAGCTACAGCAGGATGATCGACGGCCTGAACAAGGCGGGTGTGGCGATCGACCGCAAGATCCTCGCGGAACTGGCCGTCTCCCAGCCCGAGGCCTTCGCCTCCCTCGCGGAGCGGGCGCGCACAGCCCTCGGCTGATCGCCCCCCCTCCCCCTTCCCCCCCCCGGCGGTGATGCAGCTCCGCCTCTGCGCTGCCGGCGGCCTCGAGCAGGCCGTGGCTCGCGAGGTCGAGCGGGAGGGTTTGGTGTGCACCCGGGTCGGTCGGGGCTTCGTGCGGCTCGAGGTGGACACCGCGACAGCAGCCCGACTCACCCTGTCCCTGCGCACGGTTTCGCGAGTGATCTGGGAGGTGGGGACGCAACTGGCCACGACCCGGGATGGGTTGACGGCCGCCGTCGCCGCCCTGCCCTGGGAGAGCCTCCTGCCCCGGCAACGGAGTTGGCGGGTCCGGGCCGGCGGACGCAGCCAGGCCCTGACCCATACCGGTTTCGCCGCCCAGGTGGTCGCCGACGGCATCCGTGACCGTTTCGTCCGTCGGCGCCTCGAGCCTCCCCCGGTCGATCTCGAGCGCCCGGACATCCTGGTCGACCTGCACCTCGGCTCCGGGGGCGCCGAAGTCGGCCTGGACCTGGCGGCCCGCTCCCTCCATGCCCGGGGCACCGGCCGGCGCGCCCCCGCTCCCCTGCGGGAGGATGTGGCGGCGGGCCTGGCCCACCTGGCCGGCATCGGAGCCGATCGCCCGATCATCGACCCCTTTTGCGGGTCGGGAACCCTGCTCGCCGAGACCTTGGCGGTGGCCCTGGGGATGCCCGCGGGACGCCGACCCCGCGAGTTGGCCCTCTCACGCCTGCCGCGTTTCTCTAGCCTCGACCTGGAAGCCCTCGTTCCCGCGGGTCCGCAGACCCCGGCCGGCACACTGGGCTGGGGCTTCGACGCCGAGGCCGGGGTGATCGCCCAGGCGCGACGCATCCTGACCCACTACGGCCTCGACGAGGTGGCACGGATCCGGGCGTGCGCGGTGGATCGCCTCGATGTCCGGGCCCTGCCGACCGGCCCGGGCTGGATCGTCACCAACCCTCCTTGGGGACGGCGCCTGGGCGGCGACCCCTCGACGCTCTGGCGCGCGCTGGGCACCCTCGCCAGGCGGCTTCCGGGCTGGCGGCTGGCGGTGCTCAGTGGCGACCCCGCCCTCACCCGCCATCTCGGACTTCGAGCCGATCGCCGCTTTCCCGTGCGCATCGGCGGGGTGGATACCCGCTGGCTGCTCTACAGCATTCATCCCGGCCCTTCCCGCAAGCCGAGTTCCGCGAGCTTGCGGTAGAGCGAGGAGCGGGAGAGACCGGCCCGACGGGCCGCCTCGGCGTGATTGCCGCCGCAACTCTCCAGCAGGCTCGTGAAATAGAGTCGCTCGAAACGTTCCCGGGCGCCGCGGTAGGTTCCGCCGAGTCCGAGGAAGATCTCTCCCTTGCCCTCGTCCGCCGCGCCGCGGACCTCGGCGGGCAGCAGGTCCTCGTGAAGAATCGGCCCGTCGGCCAGGGCCAGGGCGCGGAAGACCACGTGGCGCAGTTCACGTACGTTTCCCGGCCAGTCGTAGTTCAACAGTTGCCGGGCCGCGCGCACGTCGATGCCCTCGAAGGAGCCACCCCGGACTCCCGCGGCCTGACTGGCGAAGCGCCGTGCCAGCGGAAGAATCTCCTCCGGCCGCTCCCGCAGGGGCGGTACCTCCACCACCGCCCCCGCCAGGCGGTAGAGCAGGTCCCGGCGAAAAGTCCCCTCCCTTACCCGCTGCTCGAGGTCCTGGTGGCTGGCCGCGACCAGGCGCACGTGGACGGATACCGGAGACGGGGCGCCGAGGGGCGTGATCTCCAGGCTTTCGAGAGCCCTCAGGAGCTTGGGCTGCAGGGCCGGCGGCAGGTCCGCCACTTCGTCGAGGAAGAGGGTGCCGCCGGAAGCCAGTTGGAAGCGTCCCCGACGCGCACTGACGCCGGTGGCCACCCCTTGCTCGATGCCGAAGAGTTCGGCCTCCAGCAGGTCGGCCGGCAACGCCGCGCAGTTGATGGCGACGAAAGGTCCCCCGGGCCGGGGGGAATGGCGATGCAGGCGCCTGGCCAGCAGCTCCTTGCCCGTACCGGATTCGCCGTGGAGCATCACGGGCAGGTCCGTGGCCGCAAGGCGATCCACGTCCCGCAAGACGCGCAGGGTCAACTCGGAGAGCGCGAGGAAGGGCTCGTCGGCGTCGGGAGCCGCGTGCCCCCCGCCGCGGGCCGAGCCGGCGCTCCGGGCCTCGGCCGGCTCACCCGCGGCCGCGTCGGGGGCCAGCAGGTGAAGCACGAGACGCGCCACGGGCAGCCACACCGGGCCGTCGGGCGCCGGATCGATCACCAGCCGCCAGTCACCACCACGCGGCCCGCCGGCGAGCACCAGCGCCTCGCCCACCCGTTTCGACCCGCCGGGACCGAGCGCTTCGGACAGGGCGCGCTCGCCGAGCGCCTCGCCCACCCCGGCACCCCACTCTCCGCGCAGAGCCCACGCTCCACCCGCCTCCCCACGACGGAAGAGGAGCACCGTCTTCCCACCCACCTGTTCGGCCAACCATCGCAACAGGGACCGGCAGCGGTCCTCGGGATCCTCTCCCGAAAGAAGGCGGTCGAGTTGCCCGAGCATGGCTTCGAGACTCCCGCTCTCCCCGCGGGCGGGCAGACCGGCGGGAAGGGCATCCACATCGATGGGCGGGCCTCCCCGCCGCGTCAGAAGGGAGCTGCGGAACACTTCACCGCGCTCCCCCACACCCAGGCTCAGCCCTTCCCGCAAGGCGAGCAGCACGGTGCCGGCGGCGAACCATTCGTCGGTCCCCAGCTCCGCCCGGGCCACGCGCTCACCACCGACCCACAGTCCATTGGCGCTGCCCAGGTCCTCGATGCTCAACCGCCCCGCTGCCAGCCGCAGACGCAGGTGCCGTGGAGACACCGAGCCCTCGTCGACGGGAAGATCGCACTCGTCGCCGCGACCCAGCAGGCTTTCGCCCTCACTCAACGGCCAGCGGACCACCTGGCCACTGATGCGCGCCTCGAGATAGAACACTCGCCCCCCTCCACGGCCGGGTGGTGATCAGGGCGTGCGGGAAAGGAACTCCAGGTCGAATTCCGCAACCACCACGGGGTGAATCACGCGATAGCACTCCAGCACCGCCGGGTGCACCTCGCCGAAGCGGGCGACGCAACGGCCGGAAGACCAGATGCCGGCCCCGCGACCGGGGAGGAAGAGCTTCTCTTCCACCGGGCGCACATCCTCGAGAGGCCGGCCCCACTCGGTCACGAAGAGATCGGCCATCGCTCGAATGTCCGCGTAGCCGATGCCGTCTCCGGCCAGCGCCAGGGCCGCACGCAGTTCCTCACGGGCCCCGGTCTCGGCGTCCGCATCCACCAGGCTCACGGACCCCACCTCGAACAGGCGCTGAGGATAGGCATGACCCAGGTTGACGGCGAGAGTCTCCATCAAGCCGGGAACCAGGGAAATCCGCAGCATGGTCTGCTCGACGGAGATCGGATGCTCCAGCTTGACCTGCTCATCCCGGTCGGCGAGACCCGTCCGGTCGTAGGTCGTCTCTTCGCAACTCAACGCGAGCGTCATCACCTCCATCGCCCCCAGGCCGAGCAGCACCCGGCGGGCCCGCTCGGAGGCCACCTCCCGGGGATGGGGCTGGGCGAAGGTGGCGCCGCCGAGTTCGACCCTCGGCAGGTTGTCATAGCCATGGGCAATGGCCACATCCTCGACCAGGTCGCGCGGGTGCAGGATGTCGGCCCGCCAGGCCGGCACCTCCACGCGCACCCGGCCATCCTGGACCCGTGCGTCGTGACGCATCCGCCCCAGCAACTCCACCACCTCGTCCGCCGACCAGGGCTGCCCGATCAACGCCGATGCGGCGGTGGGGTCCAACTCCACGACCTGGGGCTCGAGTCGAGGGGTGCGGCGCCGCTCCCCGTGATAGATCACCTCGAGGCTCTCGCCCCAGGCCCCCGGACAGCTCTCGAGCAGGCTGGTCAGGACGATGTTCAGGGCGCGCTCCACGTGCCGGTCTTCCATGCCCGTCACGTCGATCAGGGCCTGCCGCGTGTCGAGGGTGACGCGGGTGGCTTCACTGTTGATGATCGGGGGCATGGAGAGCACGGCCTGCGCCGCATCGAGCAGTACGGGCACCTTGCGGGCCCCGGCGAGCAGCCGGGAGAAAGCCCGCCCCTTGGGATGGCGCTCGAGCACCTCCGCCGGCGTCAGCGCCGCGGCGGGATCCGCCGGATCGAAGCCGAGAGGCACGAAGCGCAGGGCGCCGGGATCCACCGCGCGGTAACTCAAGCTCGGGCCCTCGAGTCGATCCAGGTCGTAGACGCCGATGGACGCCAGCTTCCGGTCCCGCCCCAGCGCCCAGTGAAGATTCTCCTGCAGTTTCATCAGCGAGCGCAGGGAGGCGTCGTCGAAGCTCAAGCCACGCACGATGGCGGCGGCGATGCGCGGGCGGCGCACGTCGGGGCCATCGAGGGCCGGATCCACGCTCAGCTCCCACTCTCCCCGCTCGAGCCGGTAGTCGGGCGCACCGCTCTCCCGGCCGAGAAAGCCCCGCATGGCCCGCGCCAGACCCGCCGGGTGAAAAAGGTCGGGACGCACGGCGAGCAATTCCATCTTCAGCACCCGCACTTCGCCTTCGAAGGTGGCCGCATCGGCGGTGGAGCGCAGATCACAGCCGCAGCCCTCGCAGACCGCCGGACGCAGGTCCTGTTCGGGACTCTCTGAAATGGCGCCACAGCAGGCGCAGCGGTAGCGCTTGAGGGTGGCCCAGCCTTCCACCGAACAGCCGAAGCGGTGGAGCTGATGCTCGAGCTCTTCCACGTCGAGGGTCTCGCCGTAGAAGGCGAAGAACTCGTCGAGAGGAATGCCGATCACCGGCATTGGGGCACCTCCTTGAGCCAGTCCAGGTGGGAGAGGTAGAGCTCCCGGATATCGGACAGACCGTAGCGAAACATGGCCAGGCGTTCGAGACCCAGGCCCCATGCCAACACGGGCACCTTGCATCCCAGCGGCTCGGTCACCTCGGGGCGGAAGATCCCCGATCCCCCCATCTCCACCCAGTCCTTGCGGCTTTCCATCCAGACGAAGACCTCCACCGAGGGCTCGGTGTAGGGAAAGAAGGCGGGGCGGAACTGGATCTTCTCGAAACCCATCTTGCGGTAGAACGTCGTCAGCAGGGTCAGCAGCGCGGAAAAAGAGGCCTGGGCGTCGATCACGATGCCGTCGACCTGGTGGAAGACCGGCAGGTGCTTGTAGTCGATGGTCTCGCGCCGGAAGACCGGCCCCACGCAAAAGACCTTGCGCGGCGGATCGGGGCGGCGGGCCAACTCCCGCACCGTCGCCGCCGTGGTGTGCGTGCGCAGCACGCAGCGGCGGGCCAGATCCCGGTTCCAGGGATAGCGCCAGCCCATCGAACCGCTGCTTCCACCCGTCTCGTGGGTTGCGCGCACCCGCTCGACCCATTCTTCCGCCGGCAGCCCGCAGGTCGCCGGGCGACCGACGTAGAAGGTGTCCTGCATGTCCCGGGCGGGATGGTCCTGGGGTTGAAAGAGCGCGTCGAAATCCCAGAAGGCCGATTCGACCCAGGGACTGGCGGTTTCCTCGAAGCCCATGTGCAAAAAGGCCGTACGAGTCTCCTCGAGGATCCTGCGGAAGGGATGTTCCTTGCCTCGCATCGGCGTCCGACCGGGCAGGCTCACGTCGTAGGCCCGGAAACTGACCTCCTTCCACCGCCCGGAGACCAGCAGTTCGGTGGTCAGTTCACTGACCTCCTCCCGCGCTTCGAGGCCGGCGGCGACCCGCTCGCGACCGGCCGCCGTCAGGCCCACGCGACGCTGCCGCCGCTCTTTCTGCTCGACGACACCGGGCCGCCGGGCGAGCAGGGCGAGTGCGGCCTCCACATCGATGCCCGCCTCGGCGATGACCGCCTTCGTCGCCGGTCCCCGTTCCAGCAAGTAGGCGACGAGGATCTCGTCGGGCTGGGGCGGCGGGCCATCATCCCCCTTCCAGTCCTCGCCAAGCGTCAGCTCCGCACCTTGCTTGGAAGCCCAGTTCCGCTGGGCGAGGTATTTCAGCGACTGGCCGATCTCCCGCGCTTCGAGGCCGCTGATCCCGGGCAGGTCGCGGATGCCCGCCCGACCGCCGGCCGCCGCGAGAGCCGACGCGACACGACGTTCGGGGCAACGACCCTGCTCCCACTGCCCGGCCCGCGCCCCGGTACGCAACTCCACCACGGCGCTCTCTTCCACCTCGACCAGGCCACGCTCGGCGAGCCCGGTGACCGTGGCCGCCACAGGGCTCTGATCACACCCCAACCGCCGGGCTACCTCCGTGACCGTCGGCCGATCGCCCTCCTCCTGCAGGCACTGCAGCAGCTTGACGTCGAGTTCACGCAACGCGTCGTTCATCCCCGGCTTCTCCCTCGGCGGCCCCGCGGGGCGCCCCACTCCGATGGTCCGCGATTCTAGCATCCAGGTATAATCCCGCCGTCACCGCGATAGCGAGGAGGGCACCATGAGCGAGGGTCCACCCAACCGCCCCGTCGAGGTCCAGATCGGAGGACGGATGTACCGCCTGCGGGGCGACGACCCCGTCCGCCTGGCGAGGCTGGCGGCGCGGGTCGACGCCACCCTGCGCTCGATCGCCGGTCCCGATCCCGGAGCCGCCGGCTACAAGGCGGCCGTCCTGACGGCTCTCAACCTGGCGGCCCAGGCGGAAGACGAGCGGGATTCCCTGCGCACCCGCCTCGGTGAGCTGCAACGTCGGTCCCGCCGACTCGAAAGACACCTCGAGAATCTGGCTGCCGAGTGGGAAGCCGCCTCCCCGCCCGCGGAAGAAAACCCTTCGAGCGCCGTTTGACCCCCGGACCCGCTGACGAACATACTAGGGCCGATCGGCAGTCCCCCGGGTGGCCCGCCCCCTGGAGCGATTGAGCCAACAGCTTGTTCCCGGGAGCCCGGACTCCGCCGGCGGTGCGCAGGCCTCCCCGAGGCTCCGGCCGCCGGGAGGAAGCCTAAACCGGCGGGAGGGCACCCACCTGGCCGTACCGGCTTCAACGGCCTCCGGGGCAGCCACTCCCCGACAGGGGGATCTGCCGATCGGTTTTCATGCTCTTTCCTCAACTTTAGGGGTAACGATCCCGATGACGGGTTCTTTCCTTTTGATCCTCTGTATCCTCCTGGCCCTCGGCGCCATCGCGCTGGGCGTCGCTTTTCTGCGCCGCGGCCGCCGGTACGACGAACTGCTCGCCCGGGTCGGCCAGCTGGAATCCGAACAGGAAGAGAAGATCCGCGACGAGGTGCGCCGCCGTTCCCGGCGCGAAGAAAAACGTCTGCGCCGGGAGTACAAACGCCGGCAAAGCGAACTCGACGGCCGTGAACGCGAACTCAAGCAGCGCAAGGAAGATCTCTCCGAACGGCGGGTCAAGCTCGAAGAGCGGGCGGCCGCCGTCGACAGCCGGGCCGAGGAACTGGCCGAACTCGCCGGCAAGCTCGATCAGCGCGCCGCCGCGGTCAGCCGACGGGAAAAAGACCTCGAGCAAGCCGAAGCACGCTGGGAGCAGAAACTCGAGAAGGTTGCCGGCATGGACCGCGAGGAAGCCCGGCAGCGCCTGCTCGAGCGTGTCGCCGAGGAAATCCAGGGCGAGGTGGCGCGGGTCATCCAGAAGGCCGACCGCCAGGCGCGGGCGGCCGCCGAACGCACCGCCCGGGAGGCGGCGCTGATCGCCATGGGCTCGGTCAAGGGCCGGGTCGCCGGCGAGGGCACGATCACCGTCGTCAAGCTGCCCAGCGACGAGATGAAGGGCCGGGTGATCGGGCGCGAAGGGCGGAATATCCGCGCCTTCGAACAGGTCACCGGGGTCGACGTGCTGGTGGACGACACCCCCCAGGCGATCCTGCTCTCCTGCTGGGACCCCCTCCGGCGGGCCATCGCCGCCCGCGCCCTGCGGCTGCTGGTGGAGGATGGACGCATCCACCCGGCCCGCATCGAAGAGGTGGTGGAGAAGACCCGGGCCGACGCCGACGAGGAGGCCCGCGAGCGGGGCGAGGCCGCGGCCTATGAACTGGGCGTCACCGGACTCCACGAGCGACTGGTACTCCTGCTCGGCCGCCTCTCTTTCCTGCGGGTGCACGGCCAGGATCTGCTGCGGCGCTCGATGGAAATGGCCCAGCTCGCCGGCATGCTGGCCGACGAAATCATGGAAAGCGGCGACACCCTGCGGCGGGCCGCCCTGCTGCACGCGGTGGCTCGCGCCGAGAGCACCCCCCTGCTGACCCACCCCGCCGTGGCCAGCGCCGACCTGGCGACCCGCTTCGGCGAAGCCCCGGAGGTCTCCGCCCCCATCCGCGCCCTGGCCCAGCCGCCGGACGCTCCCCGCACACCGGAAGGCGTCCTGCTGGTGACCGCCAGGCGCCTGGTGGACTCCCGGCCGGGAGCCCGCGACGAAAATCTCCAGCGCTTCATGGACCGCCTGGCCGAAGTGGAGAAGATCGCCCTGGCCGAGGAAGGCATCGAGCGCGCCGTGGCCGTCCGGGCGGGGCGCGAGATGCGCGTCCACGTCTCGGGGGAGCGCATGCGCGATGACGACGCCCTGCGCCTGGCCCGGGAACTGGCCAAGCGCATCGAACGCCAGGTGGACTACCCCGGACAGATCCGCGTGCTGGTGATCCGCGAAACCCGGGCGGTCAGCTACGCCGTATAGCCGTGACCGCCTCCCCCCCGGCGAGACCCCCTGATGCTTCGCATCACGTTTCCTCCGGAGAATTCCCTTGAAGCTCTTGGCCATCGGTGACGTGTTCGGCAACCCGGGCCGCAAGGCCGTGATGCGCTGGCTTCCGGGCCTGCGGGAGGAGAGCGGCGCGGATTTCGTCGTGGTCAACGTGGAAAACATCCATGCCGGGAGAGGCGCCGATCCGGCAAGCGTGCGGGACGTGCTGCTCGCGGGCGCCGACTGCCTGACGTCGGGAAACCACATCTGGGGCCACCGTTCCCACGCCAAGTTGCTCGAAGACGAGCGCCGCCTGCTGCGTCCGGCCAACTACCCCGACCCCTGCCCGGGAAGGGGCGTCGAAATCTTCCCTTCGGCAGCCGGCTGGAAGGTGGCCGTGATCAATCTCCAGGGCCGGATCTTCATGCCCCCGGTCGACGATCCCTTCCGCGCCGCCGACGAGATCCTCGATGAAGTGGCCGGCCTGGCCGATGTGCGGATCGTCGACTTCCACGCGGAGGCCACCTCCGAAAAGCTGGCCATGGGCCGGCATCTCGATTCACGGGTGGCGGCCGTGTTCGGCACGCACACCCATGTTCAGACCGCAGACGCCCGGGTGCTTGGCGGAGGCACGGGTTTCATCACCGACCTGGGCATGACCGGCCCCTACGAATCGGTGATCGGGATGGACACGGCCGCCGCGCTGGCCCGTTTCCGCACCGGTCGGCCCATGCGCGCCGCCCCCGCCCAGGAAGATCCTGGCCTGCGGGGCGCCCTCTTTGAAATCGACCCCGAAAGCGGCCGCTGCCTGGGAGTCGAACGCATCCAGCGTGGCGGCGGAGGCCACTAGACGGTGAGACGAGCAGGCCCGTCATCGACAGGCAACGACGAGTCGCCCGGCTCGCGGCTGCGCCCGCTGAGCGTTTGGGAGCTCAACGAAGGGGCCGACGCCCTGCTCGCCGATGCCTTCGGCGCCCTGTGGGTGGAAGGGGAGATCACCCGTTTTCTCGCCCATCGCTCGGGCCACTGGTACTTCACCCTCAAGGACTCCCGGGCCGCGGTTTCCTGTGCCATGTTCCGTGGCCGCAACCAGCGGGTGAAGTTCCGGCCCGCGGACGGGCAGCAGGTCCTGGTACTCGCCACGGCGGGAGTCTACGCCGCCGCCGGACGTTACCAGCTCGTGGTGGAAGCCATCGAGCCGAGGGGTGCCGGCGCGGCCGCCCTGGCCCTGGCCCAGTTGAAGAAGAAACTGGCGGCCGAAGGACTCTTCGACCCGGATCGCAAGAAGCCGCTGCCCGGGCTGCCCACCCACATCGCCCTGGTCACCTCGCCGGAAGGCGCGGCCGTGCGCGACGTGCTGCGGGTGCTGCGTCGACGTTTCGCCGGCGTGCGGGTGACGGTCTGCCCCTGCGCGGTGCAGGGCGATGCCGCCCCGCGGGACATCGTCCGGGCCCTCCAGCGCGCCGCCGCCCTCGAGCCGGACGTGGTGCTCCTGGTCCGGGGCGGCGGATCCCGGGAAGACCTGGCCGCCTTCGACGACGAGAGTGTCGTCCGGGCCGTGGCCGCCTGTCCGGTTCCCCTGGTCTCCGGCATCGGCCACGAGATCGACACGACCCTGGCCGACCTGGCGGCGGACTTGCGGGCCGCCACCCCCTCGGCGGCGGCGGAGGTCGTCGTGCGGGAGCGCGCCGAACTGCGGGCACGAGTCGCCGAGTGGCTCAAGGCCCTGGCCCGCGCCCAGCGCCACCACATCCATCGTCGCCGGCTGCGACTCCAGCACTGCTCGGGCTCTCGGGGCCTGCACGGCGTGCCGCTCCGCCTCGAACGGCTCCACATGCACCTGGGCGAAGTGCAGCATCGCCTCGAGCGGGCGGTCCGGCGGCGGGTGAGCGACTCCCGCCGGGCCCTGGCCGAGACCGCCGAGCGGCTCTCTCCCCGCCGCATGGCCAGAGACCTGGCCGCACGGCGGCACCAGCTGGCCGAGGCGCTGCAGGCGCTGGCCCAGGCCGAGCGGGGCGTTCTGGCCGAGCGAAGGCGGCGGCTGCTGACGCTGACCTCCCGGGCCGAAACCCTCTCGCCCTTCGCCGTGCTCTCCCGGGGCTACGCCCTGGTCACCGCCGACGACCGGCGCCTGGTACGGGACGCGGCCGATCTGCGCGCCGGCCAGAGCCTTCACCTGCGATTCGCCCGGGGCGCGGCCCGCGCCCGGGTCGAGGAAATCCTGCCCTCCCCTCCCCCCAGGAGGAAACCGTCGTGACGACATCCAACAAAAAAGCAGGCCGACAGGAAGCCCCCAAGGCCTTCGACAAGGCCCTCGAAAAGCTGGAAGGCATCGTCGCCCAACTGGAAACCGGCGATCTGTCCCTCGAAAAGAGCCTCGAACTCTTCGAACAGGGAGTCCGGCTGGCCAGTCAGCTCGACCAGCGACTGGGGGACGCCGAGATGAAGGTCGAGATGCTGCTCGAATCGACCCAGGGCACCCACAGCGTTCCCTTCGACCCTCCAGAGGACGACGCCCCATGAGCGACAGCGAGCCCCAGCGCCTCGTCGCCGCCTGGCGCGAGCAGATCGACCGACTTCTCGGACCCTGTGTCGCCGATCGCACCGATATTCCCGCGCCCCTGCGCGAGGCGATGACCCACCCCCTGGTCGCCGGCGGCAAGCGCCTGCGGCCGCTGCTCGTGCTGGCCGCCTGCCGAGCCTGCGGGGGCACCGACGCCCAGGCCCTGGCCCCGGCCCTGGCGGTGGAGATGATCCACACCTACAGCCTGGTCCACGACGACCTGCCCGCGATGGACGACGACAGCCTGCGGCGGGGCAAGCCCACCACCCACGTGGTCTACGGCGAGGCGATGGCGGTGCTGGCCGGGGATGCCCTGCACACCCTCGCCTTCGAGACGCTCTCGGCGGCGGACCTGCCCCCCGAACGCATCGCCCGCCTCGTGCTCACCCTCGCCCGCGCCGCGGGGGGTGCCGGCATGGCGGGGGGCCAGGCCCTCGACCTGGAGGCCGAGGGCTCCACCGCGGTCGGCGAAGAGCAGGTGGCCGCCATCCACCGGCTCAAGACCGGGGCCCTGCTGGCCGCGTCCCACCGCCTGGGCGCCGAGGCGGCGGGCGCCACGGCCGACCTGGCCACCGAGATGGAGGCCATCGGCGCGGTGATCGGCCTGGCCTTCCAGATTCAGGACGACGTGCTCGACGTGACGGCGAGCACCGAGGAGCTTGGCAAGACCGCCGGCAAGGATGCGGCGGTGGGCAAGGCGACCTGGACCGCCGCCGTGGGGCTCGAGGAAGCCCGCCGCCGGGCCCGGGAACTGATGCACCAGGCCCTGGCCCGCATCGACGCCCTGCCCGGGGCCACCGCTCCCCTCACCCTTCTCGCCCGCCTGGCCATCGATCGATCGAAATGAGCGCCGCCGATCCGCCTTCCCGCCTGGACCTGGCCCTGGTGAGCGCCGGTCTGGCTCCCAGCCGCGAGAAAGCCCAGGCCCTGATCCTCGCCGGGCGCGTACTGGTCGACGGCCGGCCCGGCACCAAGGCGGGCCAGAAAATCCCCGCCGGCGCCACCCTGACCCTCAAACCCGGTCGCCTCTACGCTTCCCGCGCTGGAGCCAAGCTGGCGGGAGTCCTCGATCCACTGGCCGTCGAGCCCCGGGGCCTGCGCTGCCTGGACGTGGGCGCCTCCACGGGGGGATTTACCGACGTCCTGCTCCAGCGGGGAGCCGTCCACGTCACCGCCGTGGACGTGGGCAAGGGCCTGATCGACCAGCGCCTGAGGGAAGACCCCCGCGTGCGGGTGGTCGAAGGGGTCAACGCCCGCTACCTGACGCCCGCGATGGTGGAAGCCCCCTACGACCTGGTCACCGCCGACCTGTCGTTCATCTCCCTGACCCTCGTACTCGACGCCCTGCTGCCCCTGGCCCCTGAAGGGCGGCTGCTGGCCATGGTCAAGCCCCAGTTCGAGGTGGGGCGGGAACGGGTGGGCCCCAAGGGGGTGGTACGCGACCCCGCGACCCGGGCCGCCGCCGTCGAGAAGGTGATCCGCTGTCTCGCCGCCCGGGATTGGGGGATCCTAGGCCTGCGCGCCTCACCGGTGACCGGCCCCAAGGGCAACCGGGAGGTCTTCGTACTCACAGCCGCCGGCCCGGGCCTGCCCCCCGAGGCCCTGGCCGGAAAGATCCAGGAGGAGGTCCGTCGTGCCCCAGACTGAAACGTCCACCCAGGTGGCACTCTTCTCCAAACCCCACCCCGACGCTCCCGAGGTGCTCGCCCGCCTCGCCCGACGCCTGGACGAGCGGGGCTTCGAAGTGCTGGCCGATGAAACCACCGCGGAGTCCCTGGGCCTCAGCCGGTCGGTATCCCGGGAAAGGGCCGCGGCCCAGGCGCGGCTGGTGGTTTCCGTGGGCGGCGACGGCACCCTGCTCGCCTCGGCCCGTGCCGTCGGGGAGGCCCTGACTCCGATCCTGGGCATCAACCTCGGCTCCCTGGGCTTTCTCACCGAAACCCGCTGCGAGGAGGCCGAGGCGGTTCTCGACGCCGCCCTCGACGGTCGCGCTCCCATCGACTCGCGCCGGGCTCTGCAGGTGGTCAAGGACGACCTCCCCGCCGAGAGCGTTCCGCTGGCCCTCAACGACGTGGTGCTCTCGAAGAAGCACCTGGCCCGGCTGTTCAGTCTCTCCCTCTTCGTCGACGACGAGTGGGTGGCCGACTACCGGGCCGATGGCCTGATCATCGCCACGCCCACCGGCTCGACGGCCTACAACCTGGCCGCCGGCGGTCCCCTGCTGCTCCCCGGGGTCGAGGCCCTGATCGTCAACCCGATCTGCCCCCACAGCCTTTCCCAGCGCCCGCTGATCCTGCCGGGTTCGGCCAAGATCTCCATCTGCCTGGCCGACCGGCAGGACAACGGCAGCGTACAGGTGACCCTCGACGGCCAGGTGGGCTTCCCCATCGAGGCCGGGGAAAAGGTCTCGATCGTCGGAGCTTCCCGACCGATCCGCCTGCTCCGACCTCCCGGCCGTTCCTTCTTCTCGGTCCTGAGAGGCAAGCTGGGGTGGGGACATCCGTGAGCCCAGGCCCCGACAGCCGGACCCGTCCGGCCACCCGGAGCCAGGTGGCGGCGTGGTGCCTGTACGATTTCGCGAACTCCTCGTTCACGACCCTTGTCGTCACCTTCGTCTACGCCACCTGGTTCACCAAGGCGATGGCACCCGACGAGGTGACGGGAACCGGGCGCTGGTCCTGGGCCGTGACCCTCTCCGCGCTGATCATCGCCTTCGCCGCTCCGGTGATCGGAGCCCGGGCGGATCGTCGTGCGAGCCGGAAGCGCTGGCTGGTGGGCCTGACCCTGACCTGCATCACGGCGACCGCCCTGCTCGGCCTGGTGGCGCCGCCCCGCTGGCTGCTGGCCCTGGGCCTGTTCGTGGCGGCCAACGTGGCCTACGAACTGGGGCAGGCGCTCTACAATGCCTTTCTCCCGGGCCTGGTGGACCGCCGGCGGCTCGGCCTGGTCTCCGGCATCGCCTGGGGCCTGGGTTACGCCGGCGGACTGCTGAGCCTGGTGTTCGGCCTGCTGCTTTGTGTGTGGCGGGTCGGCCCGATGGCCGCCTGGCTGCCGGACACCGACGGCTTCAACATCCGGGCCGCCAACCTGGTGGTGGCGGCGTGGTTCCTGCTGTTCAGCCTGCCCGCCCTGTTGCTGCTACCGGAGCCGGCTCCTCCCGACCCCCGGGCGGCGGCCTCTTTCCGCCAGCTCGGCGCCACCCTCCGGCGCCTGGCCGGCTACCGCCAGGCCATGCGCCTGCTGGTCGCCCGGCTGGTCTACAACGACGGCCTGGTGACGATCTTCGCCTTCGGCGGCATCTACGCGGCCGGCACCTTCGACATGTCGATGAGCGAGATCATCGGCTTCGGCATCACCCTGAACCTGGCCGCGGGCGCAGGAGCCCTCTTTTTCGGCATGATCGACGACCGGGTGGGCGGCAAGACCGTCATCGCCCTCTCCCTTGTCGGCCTGATCGGCGCGACGCTGATCGCCGCCATGGCCCCGACGAGGACCTGGCTCTGGGTGGGAGGGGTGGCCATCGGCCTGCTGGTCGGTCCCAACCAATCGGCCTCCCGCAGCCTGATGGCCCGCTTCGTGCCCCCGCCCCGCTCGGCGGAATTCTTCGGTCTGTACGCCTTCTCCGGCAAGCTGACATCCTTCGCCGGTCCCTTCCTGCTCGGTCGGCTGACAACCCTTGCCGGCAGCCAGCGGATAGGAGTCGCCTCGGTGCTGCTCTTCTTCGTCGCCGGGGGCTTGCTGCTGTGGAGAATCGACGAGGAAGCCGGCAAGCGGCAGGCCGAGCAGGAGGAAGCGCTGCTCCCCACCCGAATTTCCGGGGAGGAACCTCCGTGAGCGGGAAGCCCGGGAAACAACCGCCCGTCCGGGGCGTAGGGGGGGGCCGAGAGGAACCCATGTACGCATCCGAACACGTGATCCCGACACCTGCGCGACCGGCTACCGAGGACGACGAATCCGCACTTCTGCACCGGGCGAGCCGGGGCGAGGTCGAAGCCGTACAGGAGCTGCTCGCCCGCCACCGGGATGGCCTGTTCGGTATCGCCTGGGGCTACCTGGGTGACCGCGAGGAAGCCCTCGACGCCTGCCAGGAAGCCCTGGCCAAGGCCCTGGCCCACGCCCACCGGTACAATCCCCGGCAGCCCCTGTCCGCCTGGCTCAACCGGATCCTGCGCAACTGTTGCCTCGACCGCCTGCGGCGCCTGAAGTTCCGGCGTCACGCATCGCTCGACCACGCCCGCGAGGCATACGGCCTCGAACCCGCCTCCGGCCGCCCGGGCCCTGAAGAAAACCTCCTGCGGGGCGAGCTGCGCACCCGACTCCGCGCAGCCCTGGCCACCCTCCGGGAAGAGGAGCGGGAGGTGATCATTCTCCGCGACGTGCTGGACTGGCCCTACGCCAGGATCGAGGCTTTCCTGGGCCTGTCCCATGGCACCCTGGCCTCGATGATCCACCGCGCCCGCCGGCGCCTGCGCCGGCAAGTCGACGCCTACGTGGCCGGTCCATCACCGGGAAAAGACAAGGAGGGCAAGCGTGACCCGTGAAGACGACACCCTCCTTCTCTCACGCCTGATCGACGGCCTGCTCGGCCCCGAGGAGGAACAGGCGCTCCGCCGCCGACTGGAACTGGACCCGGAACTGGCCGAGACCTACCGGCGGCTGCTCGGTCTGCGGCGGGAATTGCGGGAAGCGATCGCGCCACCACCGGTTTCCGAGACGGAATGGAACGACCTGGCCCTCGGCGCCGTCTCCCGCCATGGGCAGCGCCTGGGCTGGCTGCTGCTGACGCCCTCCGTGCTGGCCCTCGTCGCCGGCTGCCTGGCGATGCTCTTCACCGACCCCGAGGTGCCGCTGTGGCTTCGGCTGGCGGTGGGGGGCCTGGCGGCCGGCACGACTTTCCTGCTGATCTCTGCAATCGCCGACCGCCTGCGTGCCCGGCGTGTCGAGCGCTACGACGAGGTGCAACGATGATCGTCGTCAGTTCCGATCTCATTCCGGGCCGGCGCATCGCCGCCACCCTCGGCCTGGTCAAGGGCAACGCCGTCCGTGCCCGGCCCGTGTTTCGGGACATCATGGCCCTGCTCAGAGGGCTGGTCGGCGGCGAGATTCCCGAATACACGAAGATGCTGGCCGAAACCCGCGAGCAAGCCCTCGACCGCATGATCGGGGAGGCTCGGGCCCTGGACGCCGACGCGATCGTGGCCGCGCGTTTCATCACCGCTCAGACCATGGCCGGCGCCGCCGAATTGCTGGTCTACGGCACCGCCGTCAAGCTGGAGCGCTGACCTGCGCCCGGTGCGCCCCGGGTGCACCCGCGGAGTAGAATGCCCGCATGAAGAAAGTCCTCGGACTCGGCCGCCGTGGCTGGATCATCATCGTCTCGCTGCACATCGCCGCCGCCGCCGGCGGTGTGGCCCTGGGACTGGTCCTCTTGCGGGATCTGCCGGGCATCGACCGCATGGACATCGCGCGTCTGTCCCGGGTGACGATCCTTCTCGACCGCCACGGGGCCCAACTGCACAGCCTGGGCGAACAGCGACGCATTCCCGTCACTCTCGACCGTGTCAGTCCCTGGCTGATCAAGGCCGTCGTCGCCACCGAAGATCCACGTTTCATGCGGCACTTCGGCGTCGACCTCAAGGCCGTCGCCCGGGCGGCCATCCGCAACCTGACTTCCCACTGGGGAGCGGAGGGAGCCAGTACGATCACCATGCAGCTCGCGCGCGACGAGTTTCTCAACCGACGCAAAACCCTCTACCGCAAGGCCCTCGAAGCGGTCTACGCGACCCAGATCGAGCTGCACTACAGCAAGGAGGACATCCTCACCCACTACTGCAACCGGGTCTACCTGGGCCATGGCCGCTACGGCGTCGAAGCCGCTTCCCGGCTCTACTTCGGGATCAGCGCCGCCGAGTTGGACCTGCCGCGGGCGGCCCTGCTGGCCGGACTGATCCAGGCCCCCGAGCGGCTGACCCCGTTTCGTCATCCCCAGCGGGCGCTCAACCGGCGCAACCACGTGCTCAAGCGGATGGCCGTCGAGGGCGTCATCGAGCCGGCCCTGGCGGAAAAGGCTCAAAAGGCCCCCCTGGGACTGCGGGAACGCACTCCCACTCCGCCGCGGGCTCCCTATTTCATCGAGGAGGTGCGGCGCTGGCTGATGCGCCAGTACGGCGAGGAGGCGGTCTACCGGGAGGGCCTGGTGGCCCGGACAACCCTCGAACCCCGGCTGCAGCAAGCGGCTGAAAACGCCGTGACATGGGGTCTCGATCAGTACGGCCGGCGACACCGGGAATTGCCCGAGCCCCGCCCCCTGCCCGAAGGAACCACCCCGGAGGAGTACCGCGACCCCTCGTGGTACCAGAAAATGGAGGAAGGCCGCCGGGTGCTGGCCCTGGTCGAGGAGGTCTCGGCCGACAGCGCCCGGGTCCGCATCGCCCGGCGCAGCCTCGAGCTGGGGCTCCGGGCCATTCGCTGGACGGGCAGGAAGAGCTTCGAGGGTCTGCTCGAACCGGGCACCCTGGTGCCCGTGCGCGTGCTGGCCGTCGACGGGGAAGGCCTTCCCGCTCGTGTCGACGTGGCTTCCGACACCCGGGCCCAGGCGGCACTGATCGCCATCGATGCGGCCACCGGCGACATCCTCGCCCTGGTGGGCGGCAAGGACTTCTCCCGCAGCGAATTCGACCTGGCGATGCAGGCCCGGCGCCAGGCGGGGTCGGCTTTCAAGCCCTTCATTTTCGCCTCCGCCCTGGAAATGGGCATGCTGCCGAACCAGCAGATCTACGACACGCCGACCGCGGTGGTCGATCCGGGCTCTCCGGAGCCCTACCAGCCGGAGAACTACGAACGCGACTACGAGGGCTACGTGACTCTGCGCCACGCCCTCGAGCATTCCCGCAACATTCCGACGATCCGTCTGCTCGACGCCATCGGCTATCAGCCGGCGGTGGAGATGGCGCGTCGCCTCGGCATCGCCACCGACCTCAAGCCCTACCCGTCCCTCGCCCTGGGCGCTTTCGAGGTCAAACTGGTCGACCTGGTCGCCGCCTACGCCGCCTTCGTCAACGGTGGCGTGCTGGTGACGCCACGGCTGGTGCGCGAGGTACGCCACTCCGATCAGCGCACGCTCTTCCGCGCCGAAACCGAAGCCGAGGAGGTGCTCTCGCCGGAGGTCTCGGCGATGATGGTCTCGCTGCTGGAAGGTGTGGTGCTCCACGGCACGGGCAGGCGCGCCCAGACACTCGGCCGGCCCGTGGGAGGCAAGACGGGCACCACCGACGAGTACACCGACGCCTGGTTCGTGGGCTTTACTCCATCGATCGCCGTGGGAGTGTGGGTCGGGCTCGAACAGCGGGAAAGCCTCGGCAAGCGGGAGACCGGCGCGCGGGCCGCGCTGCCCATCTGGACCCGTTTTCTCGACCGCGGCCTGGCCGGCGAGCCCATCGAGGAGTTTCTCCGCCCCCCCGGGGTCCGCCGCACCCTGGTGGATGCCGCCACGGGGCTGCGCTCCCGGCGCGGCGCTCCCTGCGGCAAGGTGATCCTCGAGACCTTCCCCAGAAACCGGGAACCCCGCCGGGCCTGTTCGGCCCGCGAGAACCGGCGCCTGACCCTGCCCTATCCCTTGCAGGTCTATCCCATCGACGAAAACGGTGCCTTGCTGATCCCCCCGGAGGATGCGGCGCGCATCCTCTCCCTCGCCCCGGACCGCCTTTCCCTGCTCCGGGGTGGCCGTCGGCTCCGCTGGGCCTGGGGCAAGAAGAACGGCACCATCGAGTTGGCCTGGAGTCGCGAGGAACGGCTGGCCTTCTACGATGCCCTGCCCATGGCGGCGGACGAAGCCGCGCTGAGGCGGGAAGCGATTCGCGAATTCCGCGAAGAGTACGAGCGGAAGCTCGAGGAGATGCGCGCGGCCGGCGAAGACACCGAGGCTCTCCCGGGCTGGGAGCAGGCCTTGCCCGCCGAGTTGCGTTCCGGGGTCGACGGATGGCCCGCGGAGGTGCTGGTGGTCAACCGTTCCGGGCGCCTGCGCCTGCCGCGCCACCCCGTAGACCCCGGGGAGAGCCGCTGAACGCCTCCCGCCGACCACCGGAACGGAAGGCCACCGCCGCCCCGACGGCAAAGCCCGGACATGGACTATGCTCGCCCCGGTGGCCAGGAATCCGGCGAAAGGGCCCGGCGAAAGCTCTCCCACCGGCCCCGGCTGCAAGTCCGAGACCCTTCCTGCGCGAGGTGAGCGGTGCCCCGAATCCCTCCCATGACCCGGCTGATCCTCCTCGGAATCGCGCTGCTGGCGCTGCCTTCGACCGGCTGCGTCCGCCTGGCCGCAGGCCCCGTCGTGCGTGGATCGGGCGTCAAGGCAACCCGGGCCCGCCAGGTCGATACGTTCGACCGCATCGACCTGCGCGGGTCCCTCAACCTGGAGTGGAGCGCCGGCGACCAGCCGACCCTCGAGATCGTCACCGACGAGAACCTCCTCGACCTGGTCGTCACCCAGGTCCGAAGCGGGACCCTGCTGCTCTCCACCCGGGGCTCCTGCTCGAGCCGGCTGGGTATCACGGTGCGCGTGACCAGTCCCGCCCTCGAAGAAGTGAAGATCGCCGGCAGCGGCGACGCCCGCCTCGAAGGTCTGACCGGCTCCCGTTTTTCCGTCATCATCCGGGGCTCGGGCGATGTCGTGGCCTCCGGCGCTGTGGACCGACTCGAAGTCGACATCCAGGGCTCCGGGGACGCGCAGGCCTTCGCCCTTCCGGCCCGCCTGGTTTCCGTCTCCATCGCCGGCAGCGGCGACGCCGAGGTGGAGGCCATCGAAGCCCTGGAAGTCTCCATCGCCGGCAGCGGCGACGTGATCTACCACGGCGATCCCCCGCGCATCGAGCGCCGGGTGCACGGCTCGGGCGACGTGATCCACCGTCCGCTCTCCTGAGCCGCCGGCCCTCGCACCATGCCACCGCGAAGCCTCCCGGTGCGTCGGAATCGGCACCCGCTCCCACTTCCCGGACGCATGCCCGGAAGCCCGTTCTCAAATGTCGCGTTTTGAAGAACGACCGGCTGCGAAGAAGATCGAAAGCGTTCTCACGCCGCCGGACACGCCGCCCCCACGAGCGGGCGTTCCAGGCCCGGACCCGGGGCGGCAGCCCCCGTCGACGCGGCCCTCCGGCATACCCCCGAGGAGGCTATCGGGTATACAATGCTCCCGCCTCGCAGGAGATCGCCCAGAATGAAACGTCCGAGTCGTGGAGTCCTGTTCGCCCTCGCCTTCCTGACGGCCGGCCCCGCCTGGCTCGGCGGCTGCCGCCTGGCCCGCGTGACCACCCCCAACCCGGTGATCGTGGAGGGCGTGGTGGTGGCGGGAGACACCTTCCGCGTCGATCCCCTCGATGCCGACCCCGCGGGCTGGACCGGCCCGGGCCTGCCCGCCACGGTCCGCCTCGAGAACCAGGACGGCGACGTCATCGAGGTCAGCGCCGATCTCCACGGCCGTTTCCGCATCGGCCCCCTCAAGATCAGCGGCAGCGACGGCGATCGCCTGCTGGTGCGCTGTCCGGGGACCCTCGGCCTGCAGATGAGCTACCTGCTGCCCCCCGAAGCCCGGGCCGCAGAGAGCGGCGACACCATCGTCGTGCGAAGGAAGATCACCCTTCCGACCCGGCCGACAGATCCACGTCCCCAGGGCTGAGCCCCCCCCTCCGGGCTCATGATCCCGCGTATCTCCAAGGCCACGGTCGCCTCGTTCCTGGCCCTGATCCTCGTCGGTACGATCCTGCTCTCGCTGCCGGTCTGCACGGCGGGAGAGGGCCGGCTGAACCTGACCCAGGCCCTGTTCACGGCCACCTCCGCGGTCTGTGTGACCGGTCTCGTCGTGGTGGACACCCCCACGACCCTCAGCGTTTTCGGCCAGGGGGTCGTCCTGCTGCTGATCCAGCTGGGGGGGCTGGGGATCCTCACACTGGGCACCCTGGTCATGCTCTCGGTCCGGGGCGGAGCCGATCTCGAAGCGCGGCTCTTCGTCCGCCAGACCCATGGCAGCTCCCGCCTGCTGGGCCCGCTCTCGCTGCTGCGCCGGGTCGTCGGCCTGACCGTGGCCTTCGAGGCGGCCGGCGCAGCCCTGCTCTTTCTCCGCTTCGGCTACTCGGATCCCCGGGGCTGGGGCCTGTCCGCAGCCTGGGACGCGGTCTTCCACGCCGTCTCCGCCTTCTGCAACGCGGGCTTCGCCCTGCGCTCGAGCAGCCTGGAGGCCTACCGGGGCGATCCGATCGTCAACCTGGTGGTGATGACTCTGATCGTGGCCGGGGGCCTGGGATTCCTGGTACTCAGCGAGATCCTCCACTTCGCCGCGGCACCCCGCGCCCAGCGCCAGTGGTGGCGCCTGTCGCTCCACACCCGCCTGGTCCTGGTCACCAGCATCCTGCTGATCGTCATCGGGGCGACCTTTTTCGCCATCTTCGAGGCGGGCAACACCCTGGCCCACGCCTCCCCCGCGGAGAAGCTCCTCGCACCCCTGTTCTTCTCGGTGACCTGCCGCACCGCCGGCTTCGACACGGTGACGACCGGGTCGGTGACCGCCGCAACCCTGGTGATGGCCTTGCTGCTGATGACCATCGGCGCCTCTCCCGGCTCCACCGGAGGCGGTATCAAGACCACCACGGCGGCCACCCTGGCCCTTTACGCCTGGAGCCGGATGGGCGGCCGACGCTCTCCGGAGGTCTTCGGACGACGCATTCCGGCCGACCAGGTGGCCAAGGCCCTGGCCACCTTGAGCGCCTTCGCGGCCCTGGTCTTCCTCGGCGGCCTGGGCCTCCAAATCGCGGAAGTGGGGCTGGTCGCCCACCGGGCCGCCACCGACCACTACCTCGACCATCTTTTCGAAATCGTCTCCGCCCTGGGCACCGTCGGACTGAGCACGGGCGTGACGGCCACCCTTTCCACCGCGGGCAAGCTGATCCTGGTGGTGCTGATGTTCGTCGGTCGCCTGGGGCCCCTGGTGGTCGGCGCCTCCCTCATCGGCCAGCGGCACCCGCCCCCCCGGGAGTACCCCGCAGAGCGTATCCTGATCGGCTAGGCACCCGGTCGACGAAGTCTTTTCAACGGAGGCACCGGTACCCATGAAGAGAACCATCGCGATCCTCGGGCTGAGCGTCTTCGGCTACCGCACGGCCCTCGGTCTGGCCGAAATGCCGGAGATCGACGTGATCGTCTTCGACCGGGACCAGGAGTTGATCGACCGTATCTCGCCCCACGTGGCCCGGGCCGTGATCGCGGACATCCGGGAGGCCGGCGTTCTCGAAGAGGAGGGAGCCCAGGGCTGGTGGGCCGCGGTGCTGGCCATGCGCAAGCGCTTCGACACCACCGTGCTGCTGACCCATCACCTCAAGCAGCGCCTGAAGGTCCCGCGGCTGGTGGTGCAGGTCGACAGCCGCGACGAAGAGGAGGCCCTGCGGGTCTTGGGCGCCGACCAGACGGTCTTCCCCGAACGCGACACGGCCAAGAACCTGGTCGCGACCCTGGCCCGCCCCGGATTGACCCAGTTCGTCGACCTGGGGCCCGACGTGGACATGGGCGAACACCGGGTGCCGGCCTCGTTCGTGGGCCAGACTCTCAAGGACCTGCACCTGCGGGACACCTTCGGGCTCCACGTGGTGGCGATCCGCCACGAAGCGGGACCCACCGGCCAGGGCGTGGCCTTCCGTACGGAGGTTCCACCCGATCCCGACCGGGAATTGACCGCCACCGACCGGCTGTTCCTGATCGGATCCCCCAAGGCGCTCAGGCGCTTCAGCGAGCGCTTCGCCGAATCCTGAGGCCGCCACCGCCGCCGAGACTTACCGGTCATTGCCGGAACCCATGACTTTTTTTCTGGACAGGCCGGGACGCTCGGCCTATATTCCCGCCGGTCATTCCCCGGTCGGCCCCACCGGCTGTCGTCCTGTCCAGTCGCCGCGCGCCACCACGAGGGGAAACAGGCGGGAAGTCCGCCGTCGACGATCACTCCCGGAAAAGCCGGCGAGACCATGCGTCCCCCAGGGGACGCGAGGGATGAGAGCACGATGATCAACCAGCTCGAGCGGATCCGAAATATCGGAATCTCCGCCCACATCGACTCGGGCAAGACGACCCTCTCCGAGCGGATCCTCTTCTACGCCCAGCGCATCCACGCGATCCACGACGTCAAGGGCAAGGACGGCGTCGGGGCCACCATGGATCACATGGAACTCGAGCGTGAGCGTGGTATCACCATCACCTCCGCCTCGACCTATGTGAACTGGAAAGACCACCACATCAACATCATCGACACCCCCGGACACGTGGACTTCACCATCGAGGTCGAACGGGCCCTCCGGGTGCTCGATGGCGCCGTGCTGGTGCTCTGCGCGGTAGCCGGCGTGCAGTCCCAGTCGATCACCGTCGACCGGCAGATGCGGCGCTACAAGGTGCCCCGGGTCGCCTTCGTCAACAAGTGCGACCGGTCCGGCGCCAACCCGGACCGGGTGGTGCAGGCCCTGCGGGACAAGCTGGGCCACCAGGCCCTGCTGCTGCAGCTCCCCATCGGCCTGGAGGCCGACTTCGAAGGCGTGATCGACCTGGTGGAGATGAAGGCGATCTACTTTCGAGGGGATGCCGGCGAAACGGTCGAGGCGGCGGAGATTCCCGCGGCACTCAGACCCCTGGCCGACGAGCGGCGGTCCGAACTTCTCGACACCGCCAGCCTCTTCTCCGATGAACTGATGGAGGCCGCTCTCGAGGATCAGGCCACCCCCGAGTTGATTCACGACGCGATCCGTCGCGGGGTGCTTTCCCTCGAACTGACCCCGGTGCTGATCGGCTCGGCCTACAAGAACAAGGGCGTCCAACCCCTGATGGACGCGGTGAACCTCTACCTGCCCTGCCCCTCGGACGTGCCGATCGAGGCGGTGGACCTGGACAACGACGAACCGGTGGTGCTCGAGGCCGACCCCGAGGCCCAGACGGTGGCCTATGCCTTCAAGCTCGATGATGGCCGCTTCGGCCAGTTGACCTACCTCCGCGTCTACCAGGGCACGCTCCAGAAGGGATCGACGCTGATCCAGACCCGCACGGGCCGCAAGATCAAGGTCGGCCGCCTGGTGCGGATGCACGCGGACAAGATGGAAGACATCGACGCCGCGGCGGCGGGCGACATCGTCGGCCTGTTCGGCATCGACTGCCACACGGGAGACACCTTCGTCGGTGACGGCCCGCGGCTGGCGATGACCTCGATGCACGTTCCCGACCCGGTGATCTCGCTGAGCATCCAGCCGGTGGACTCCAAGGCCCAGGCCAACATGAGCAAGGCCCTCTCCCGTTTCGCCAAGGAGGATCCCACCTTCCGGGTGCGCCTCGACGAGGAGTCGGGCCAGACCATCATCTCGGGAATGGGCGAACTGCACCTCGAGGTCTACGTCGAGCGCATGCGCCGCGAGTATGCCGCCGAAGTCGAGACGGGCGCCCCCCAGGTGGCCTATCGCGAGGCGATCTCCCGCCGGGCCGACTTCGACTACCTGCACAAGAAGCAGACCGGTGGATCCGGGCAGTACGCCAAGGTCGTCGGTTACCTCGAACCGATCGAGGAAGAAGATTACGAGTTCGTCGACCAGATCCGCGGAGGCGCGATCCCCACCGAGTACATCCCGGCCTGTGACAAGGGTTTCCGCTCTTCCCTGGCCAAGGGCAGTCTGATCGGCTTCCCCGTGGTCGGCATCCGGGTCGTGCTCGTCGACGGTAACTCCCACAGCGTCGATTCCTCCGACATGGCCTTCCAGGCCGCTGCGCGGGCCGCCTTCCGCGAGGCCTATCGCAAGGCCGGCCCGCGAATCCTCGAGCCGCTGATGCGCGTGGTGGTGGAAGGTCCCGGGGAGTTCCAGGGTACGATCTACCGCTCGCTGATGCAGCGACGGGGTACGATCATCGGATCCACCGAGGACCAGGGCTTCGCCCGCATCGAGGCGGACGTGCCCCTGTCGGAGATGTTCGGCTACTCCACCGACCTGCGCTCGGCCACCCAGGGCAAGGCGGAGTACACGATGGAATTCGCGCGCTACGCTCCGGTTCCGAAGGAGGTCTCGGAGGAGCTGCTGAAGAAGTACAAGGGCCAGGGCGCCGAGGAGGACACCCCATGACCGAGCTGATGTTTCGACTGCGCCGTTCTCCACGCACCCTGCTCGAACGCGACGGCCATCCCGGTCCCGGCGCCGGCAGGCTGGCCCTGGTCATGGCCCGCGCGGGAGTCGGCAAGACCGCCTTTCTCGTGGGTATCGGCGTCGACGCCCTCCTCTCCGGGCAGAAGGTGCTGCATGTCAGCCTGGACCGCACGGTCGAGAAGGTGCGGGGCTGGTATGACGATCTGCTGATGGAGATGCTGCGCCAGGAAAAGAAGCTCGAGCACTGGGCCGCGATCCAGCTCCGCATGGAGCGTTACCGCCATATCCAGACCTTCATGGGCGCCAGCTTCACCCCCGAAAAGGTGCACCAGACCGTCGAGTTGCTGGGCGAGACCATGGACTTCCGCCCGGACGTGATCATCGTCGACCGTGTCGATCTCGCCTCCGTGGAACCCACGGACGTGGCTGCACTGCGCGCCGCCGCGGAGGCCGGACAGGCGGAGTTGTGGATGGCCTGCCGAACCCACCGGGACGGACCGGAACCCCGGCCGGGTCACCTGCCGGCACCGGCCGACGCCTTCGAAAACCTGGTGGATCTGGCCTTCAGCCTCGATCCCCACGACGCCAAGGTCCGGCTGCGCGTGCTCAAGGACGACCAGCGCATGCTCGACCAGGACCTCAACGTGGTGCTCGATCCGTCCACCTTGTTGCTGATGACGGGTTTCGTCCCCCGCGGCTGACGACGCCCCGAGGGCCCCGGGCAGCCGCCCGGAGGGCCTCCCCGGGCACTCAGTTCGGCGGATCGTCAGGGAACGAGGCACCGAGAATCGAGGCCACCGTGCGCTCGAAGTGATCCACGCTCCGGTAGCCGCCGAAACGACGGCAGAGCAGATCGTCGAGGCCGTCGGCCACGCAGCAGAAGGCCTGCAGCTCGTCGTGCAGCCCGTTCTCGTCGAGAGCCGGGCCGAGGGTGTGGGTCAGGGCCACGTCGCCGTCCTCGTCACACTCGAGGCGGCCCACATCGAGCCCGCTGGAAAGACGTGCCAGTTCGGCTTCGAGCCCCCGCTGCAACACCGGGCCGATGACCAGAAAAGCCCGCAGGGCGATTTCACCCGCCGCGGTGCAGCGGGCCTCGATCATCGTCGTCCCGTGCAGCCAGAGCAGGGTGTGACGGTCCCAGGGCAGCTGGCAGGGCGCCTCCCCCGCCACGCGCAGCGCCGCGGCACGCAGGGAATCCTCCCGGCCTTCGAGCAGTTTCCTGTCCGCGGGAAAAGTCACGCGAGTCTCCTCCTGGCAGACCGGAAGGCCCCTCCTCTCCGGCCCTTGCACTGCTTTTGATGTACGCTGATCGGCGCCCGGAGGCCACCGCGGAATCGGTCGCGGGTGCGGAATGCTCCCCGCAGGAGCGGAGGCGAGGAAAGAGCCGTGGGTAACCTGCGCGACGAATTGCTGAAGAAGGGGCTGGTATCGGAAAAGCGGGCCCGGGAGCTGGCCAACCGGGAACGCGCCCGCAAGAAGAAGATCGGCAAGCGCGCCGCCACCGACGAAAAGCTCGCTTACGAGCAGGCCCGCGCCCGCGAGCAGCAGGCCCGGCGGGAGGCGGACCGGCGACGCGAACTCGAGCGCCTCGACCAGCAGGCCCACGCGGCACTGCAAGCTCGTATCGTGCAACTGATCGAGGACCACGCCCTGAGCGACGGTATCCGCGGCCCGCGCAAATTCCACTTCGTCACTCGCCGGAAGACGATCCTCTACCTCGACCTCAACGACAGCGCGGCCACACAGCTCACCGAGGGCCGGGCCGCGATTTGCGAAATCCCCGGCAGCCGCCCCGAGAGCTTCCGCCTGGTGCCGGCCCGCACCGCGGAGAAGATCCGGGAGATCGACCCCACCTGGGTCCGCTTCTTCGAGCCCTCCCGAATCGAACCGCAAGAGCCGTGAGTCTGACCGGTCTCCAGGCCGTCTTCAGGGGAAGGCGGAGAGGATCGCCTTGACCTTGGCAGCCTGAGCATCGTCGGGGGCCAGCTCGAGGAACCTCTCGTAGTGTTTTCTGGCCTCGGCGAGCTTGCCCAGGCCGACGAGAGCGTCACCGAGCATCAGGTGCGCCTTGGCGTAGTCGGGCTTGATCTCGATGGCCTTGGAGAAAGCCGCCACCGCGCGTTCCCGGTCCTCCCTGCTGATCGATCCCTGCTTGCGCACCGCCGAGACCCCGGCGTTGTAGAACATCTTGTGCGCATTCTCAGGGTCGAGGGCCGCCACCCGCTCGTAGAGTTCCGAGGCCGCGGCAAAGTCGTTCCGCCGGATCTTGGCGGCCGCCAGAGCCATCAGCGCCCGGGGGTCTTCGGGAGCCGCCTCCACCCAACGCGCCAGGGTGGCGTCCGCCTTCTCCCGGTCGCCGGCCGCTTCGTAGGCGGCGACCAGGGTGGAGAGCACGTTCGGGTCACCCGGGTTCAGCTCCAGTTCTTTCTCCAGCAGACCGGTCGCCGCACCGAGCTGGCCCATCTCGTCCATCCAGGCGGCCATGCGCAGCCGCACCCCCGGCAGATCGGGGTCAAGGGCCAGGGCCTTGTTGGCCATCCGCAAGGCGCCCGCCGCATCGCCGTCGCGGGCCAGGGTTCGGGCCAGCCGGAAACGCAGCTCCGCGTTCTCGGGATCCGCCTCGATGGCCTCCTCGAACTTTTTCGCCGCGGTAGCGTAGTCGCCCAGGCTCAACGCTTCCTCGGCCAGGTCCAGGGGCGTCAGCTTCGCCCGCTCCCGGACCTTGGCGGCCTTGGCCGCCTGCGCTGCCCGGGCCGCATCGGCCGCCGCCTGGCGGGCCTCCTCGGCATTGAAGTCCTCGAGCTTCTCGAGGACGAAATCGACCCGGGCATGGCCGCCCCGGTAGCGGAGAATCGGCAGCTTGTCCTGGTTGCGGGGTACCAGGTCCGCCTCGTCGTCCTGCCAGATGTCGCCGTTCGCCCGCCGGGTCTTGAAATGGAAATGGCGGATGAAGTAGACGTCGGAGTCGATGCCGACGATGTAGCCTTCCTTGATGAACTCCACTCGGGGAATGGCGAACTTGCCCTTCTTGCTGGTCTTGAGCCGCATCGGATCATCCGCCGCAGTGGCCGCGGCCACGGTGATCACGATCCCCCGCAGGGGCTGCCCGTCGGTATCGGTGACCGTACCCCAGATGCCGGGCTTGGATTCGCTGAGCCCCAGCCCGGATGCCGGCGGCAGCGCCAACGCCGCCAGGAGCGCTGCCACGGCAGCCTTCCACACCCACCCCTGCGATTGGAGAACACTCATGCCTCTCGCTCCTCTGCCCCCGGCGCTCTGCGGAGGGCGTCACCGTCCCGCCGTCGCGGTGCAAGACCATTATCCCGGATTCCGTGCCGGGTGCCGAATCGGCCGGCGGCGATCCCGCCGGGGGCCGGGACTTCAAGCCGTCAGGCGATCGACGTCCGCCGCCGTCGAGCGCACGGCCTCCACCGATTTCTCGAAAAGAGTGCGCTCGCTGTCCGTCAGGGGCACCTCGAGCACCTTCTCGACCCCCCCGCGGCCGAGAATCGCGGGCACTCCCACGTAGAGGCCTTCCACGCCGTACTCCCCTTCCAGGCGGGCCGAAACGGCCATCACCTTCTTTTTGTCGAAGATGATCGCCTCGGCCATCTCGAGAGCCGACCAGGCCGGAGAGACGAAGGCCGAGCCGGTGCCGATCAGCTTGACCACCTCGCCGCCGGCCTTCCGGGTCCGAGCCTCGATGCTCTCGAGCACGTCGTCTTCGAGGAAGAGTTCGACGCTCAGCCCGGCGATACGGCAGGCGGAACGGATCGGCACCATGGTGTCGCCGTGACCACCGAGCACCAGGGCCTCGACGTTTTCCACCGACACTCCCGCGGCCTCGGCGACGAAGTAACGGTAACGCGCGGAATCCAGCACACCGGCCATACCGAACAGGCTCGTCCGGTCCCGCCCCAGTTGGCGGGAAAGGCGGTAGACGATGGCGTCGAGGGGGTTGGCGATGGAGATCACGATCGCCCCGGGACAGTGCTCGCGGATCCCCTGGGCCACCGCGTCGGTGATCTTCAGGTTGGTCTGCAGCAGCTCCTCCCGGGTCGGCAGCGTGCCGTCGGGCTTCGGCTTGCGAGGCACGCCGGCGGTGTTGATCACCAGCTGGGCACCGGCCAGTACCTCGTACCCCTTGCCGGCGTCGAAACTCACGTCGAAACCCATCACCGGGCTGCCCTCGGCGATGTCGAGGCACTTTCCCTTGGCCAGGTCGGGGGGCATGATGTCCACCAACGCGAGGGTACGGGCCAGGCGCCGCCTGGGAATCTCCTGGCAGAGAACACCACCGATCATGCCTCCACCGATGACACCAATCTTGTCCAGCATCGGAACTCCTCCGCGGCCCCGGCGGGCCGGTCTCTGGGGGTCTGCACGGTGCAGGGGCAGCCTGGGAACCGGTGCCCCGCGTGGGTGGGGCTTCAGCATGCGCGGCCGCGGGCCGAACTGCAAGACCCCGCACCCCGGGATGCAGGAGAAACCGGGTGCCTGAAACGCTTTCGGGAGAGGCGCTGCTGGCGACCTGGCGGCTGCTGGCCACGGGCGCAGCGGCGGGGGCGCGGGTCGGCCTGTCCGGCCTGCGCCTGGTGGGCCGGGCCGAGGCCTGTCGGGCGCTGGACGAGCGCCTGGCTCTCGATCTGCCGGGAAAGCTCCCGCCCGGAGCCCTCTGGCTGCACGGAGCGAGCGTCGGCGAAATCCGCTCGATGGGCCGGCTGGCCGACGCCCTGGCCGACGACGGCCCCCTGCTGCTGACCAGCACCACCCGCAGCGGACGCGCCGCCGCCGAGCAGGGCGGCCATCGGGCCCGCCTGGGCCCCTGGGATGCACCCGGCCCCCTGCGGCGCTTTCTCGACGCGATCCGCCCCCGCCTGCACCTGGTGGTGGAGACCGAACTCTGGCCGCTGCGGCTCGAGGCCCTGCACCAGCGCTCGATTCCCGCCATGCTGGTGGCGGCCCGGCTCTCTCCGGAGAGGTGGAAGCAGTATTGGCGCTGGCGCGCGCTCTATCGACGGGTACTCGGACGCTTCGAACGCATTTTTCCCGCCAGCGAGGAAGACCGCCGGCGCCTGCTCGACTTGGGAGTGGCCGGCGAGCGCCTGGGCCCCACCGGCCAGCTCAAGTGGGACGCGGCCCCTGCCCCCCCTCCCCCCGGGGGCGCCGCGTCCGTAGCCACCCTGCTGGGCGTCGATGGGGGGCGCCCCTGGATCGTGCTCGGCAGCGTCCACCCCGGCGAGTGCGCCGCCCTGGCCGGGGGTCTCGACAGGCTGGAGGCGGACGGATCGGCGGTGGGCATCCTGGTCGCTCCCCGCCACCCGCGGCGCTTCGACGCGGTGGCCGCGGAAATCGAGGCGATCGCCCCCGCCGGCGGCCTCGCCCGGCTGTCCGCCGGCGTGCCACCCCGAAAAGCCCGTTGGGTCCTGGTCGACCGCCTGGGGCTCCTGCCGCGGCTCTACCCCCTGGCCCGGGCCTGTTTCGTCGGCGGCACCCTGGTGCCCGTCGGTGGCCACTCACCGCTGGAGGCGGCCGCCGCGGGCTGTCCCCAGGTGGTCGGTCCCTACGACTCCCACCAGCGGGTGCTGACCGAACCCCTCGAGCAGGCGGGCGCCCTGGTGCGCGCCGCCGACGGCGATGCGGTGGTCCGGGCCCTCGAACGCTGGATTCGCGATGATGCCGCCCGCCGCCAGGCATCGGGCGCCGCGCAGCGCGTGGTCGCCGAGCAGCGCGGTTTTTCGGCCACCGTCCTGCAGGCCATCGGGGAGAGACTCCGGTGAGCGGCGCGCGCCATCCCCGCCCCTGGCTGTCCCCCGTGGGCCGGCTCTACCTTGCCGCCGCCGGCTGGCATCACCGGCGATGGGACCGGCGCCGACCCGGCCGCGCCCCGCTGCCGGTGATCTCCCTGGGCAACCTGGCCGCCGGCGGCACGGGCAAGACCCCCATGACCCTCTGGCTGGCCGCCCGGCTCACCGCCGAAGGCCGGAAGCCCGCCGTCGTCTCCCGGGGCTACGGCGGGCGGCGGCGGAAGGATCCGCTGGTGGTGTCTCGCGGAGCCCGGATCCAGGCCACGGTGGACGAGGCCGGCGACGAGGCGATGATGATCGCGCGCCGGCAGGTCGCCGGCCTGGTGGTCGTCGCCCGCCGGCGGCTGGAAGGCTGTGCGCTGGCCCGGGATGAGGGAGCCGACGTGGCGGTGCTCGACGATGGTTTTCAGCACCGCGCCCTGGCCCGGGAGCTGGACATCGTGCTGCTCGACGCCGCCGATCCTCTCGGCGGCGGTCGCGGCCTGCCGGCCGGCTGGCTGCGAGAGCCCCCGCGTGGGCTGGCCCGGGCCGACGTGCTCATCCTCACCCGCGCCCCGTCGGAGCTGGCGGCCCACACCGTTCCCCTGGCCGCCGGCGCCCTGCCCGCGGCCCTGCGGGAGACGCTCGCCGCGCTGCCGGCGGAGCACGTCCCGCCGGTGCTGGCGGCGACCCACCGACCGGGCCGCCTGCTGATCCCCGGCCAGGATCCGGCCCCGCCCCAGCGCCTGGCAGGGGAGCGGGTGCTGGCGGTCAGCGGCATCGCCCGCCCCGAGACCTTTCGCGCCACCCTCGAGGGTCTCCGGGCCCGGGTGCTCGACCACCTGGCCTGGCCCGACCACCACCGCTTCGGTACCCGGGAGGCTGCAGCCATCACCCGGGCCGCCGCCCGCTGCCGGGCCCGCTGGATCGTGACCACCGAGAAAGACGCGGTACGCTGGCCCGAAAGCGCTCCCCGCCCCACCGTCCTGACGGTGGATTTCGAGATCGGCGCGGGCGCCTGGCTGCTCGAACGCTGCCGGCAGGCCCTGGAGGAAAGGACACCATGAGCGACCGGCCGAGCCTGCTGCGACGCCTGGAGGCGGCGATCCTGCTGCCCCTGGCGGCGCTGCTGCGGACCCTGCCGCCACGGGGACGGGTGGCGGTGGGGCATGCCCTGGGCAGCCTGGTCCACGCCCTCGACAGCCATCACCGCAAACTGGCCCGCGACAACCTGCGCGCCGCCCTGGGCGTCGATCCGCCCCAGGCCGCCCGGCTGGCGCACCAGGCCTTTCGGCACTTCGGCCGGGTGGCCGTGGAGTGCCTGGCCCTGCCGGCCTACCTCAGGCCCGACGCCGAGAGCCTGTTCGAAGTCGAGGGACTCGAGCATCTCGCCGCGGCCCACGCCCGGGGTAAGGGAGTGATCGTCTTCTCGGCCCACATGGGCAACTGGGAGCTGGTGGCCCAGCGACAGGCCCTGGCGGGCTTTCCCATGGACTTCATCGCCCGCCCCCTGGACAACCCCTGGCTCGAGGCGGCGATCAACCGCTGGCGTGAGCTCCCGGGCAACCGGGTGCTGGGCAAGCACGGGGCCCTGCGCCGGGCGATGCAGAGCCTGCGCGCGGGACGGGCGCTGGCGATCCTGATCGACCAGAACGTGCGCGTCCCGCCACGCTTCTACTTCCCCTTCTTCGGCCGCAACGCCACCACCACCCAGACCCTGGGCCATTTCGCCCTGCGCCTGGGGGCCCCGGTGGTGCCGGTGGTCTCGATCCCGCGGCCGGACGGAGGCTACCGCATCGTCTACCATCCTCCCCTCGACCTTCCCGCGGCCGAGTCGGGAGATCTCAGGCAGCGCGCCCGCGCTCTGACGGAGGCCGCATCGCGGATGATCGAGGGGTGGATCCGGGACAACCCCGGCACCTGGCTGTGGCTCCACGATCGCTGGAAGAGCCGCCCCCGGCCGGGGGAGGAGGTCTAGCTTGAAGCCGGCAATCTTCTTCGACCGCGATGGCACCCTCTGCCGCGAGGTGGGTTACGTCAATCACCCCGACCGGCTCGAGCTGCAGCCCCGCTGCGCGGAGCTTGTCGCCGAGGTCAACCGGCGGGGCTGGGCGGCGGTGGTCGCCACCAACCAGGCCGGCGTGGCCCGCGGCTACTTCCCGGCCCACGTGCTGGAAGCCACCCAGCGGCGGCTGGCCGGCATGCTCGCCGAGCAGGGGGCGCGGCTCGACGGGCTCTACGCCTGTGTCCATCACCCCGACGTGGGGGGGCCGGGCTACCGCCGGGCCTGCACTTGCCGCAAGCCGGGGCCGGGAATGCTGCTCCAGGCGGCCGCCGAACTGGACCTGGACCTCTCCCGCAGCTACATGGTGGGCGACTCCTTCAGGGACGTGGGGGCGGGGCGGGCCGCCGGCGTGCGTGGCACCGTGCTGCTGCGCACCGGATACGGCCGCGGGGAACTGTTGTGGAAGGGGCCGGCCGCCGGCGTCTGGCCCGACCACGTGGCCGACGACCTGGCCGCGGCCCTGGAATGGATCTTCGAGCGGGAGGGACGGCCGTGAGCGCCCGCAACGCCAGGCCCGGCGCGGCGCGCCTGCTGGCCCGGGTGGAGGCTCTGCCCCACGCCCGGGTGATGGTGCTCGGGGACCCGGTGCTCGACGAGTTCGTCTTCGGGGAGATCGCCCGGGTCTCCCGGGAAGCCCCGGTGCTGATCCTCGACCACCGCGACTCGAAGACCATGCCCGGAGGCGCCGGCAACACCGCGGCCAACCTGGCGGCGCTGGGGGTGCAGGTCGGCCTGTGCGCCCGGGTGGGCGACGACGAACGCGGCGAGGCGCTGCGTGACCTGCTGGCGAGTCTCCATGTCGACGTGGAGGGCGTGATCGCCGAGCGCCGTTACGTCACCCCCTCCAAGAGCCGCATCCTCGCCGGCTCGCCCCACACCGCCAAGCAGCAGATCGTGCGCCTCGACCGGGGGCGCTCGGACTGCCCCCTGACGACCGGGACACGGCGCGCCCTGATCCGCCGCGCCCGCGCCTGGCGCAGGCGGGGGGCGGCCTTGCTGGTGGCCGACTACGGCTACGGCTCGGTGGATCCGGCCCTGGTGACGGAAATCGGTGGCGGCGACGGACCGGTGACCCTCGACAGCCGCTTCGCCCTGCCCGCCTATCGAGGCGTGGACGCCGCCACGCCCAACCTGGAAGAACTCGAGCGAGCCGCGGGAGTGGTGCTGGCCGACGAGGACGAGGCCGGGATCGTGGCCGCCGCCCGCCGCCTGCGTCGTCGCCTCGGGGCGCGGGCGCTGCTGGTCACCCGGGGCAGCCGGGGCATGACCCTGCTCGAGTCGCGCCGCGCCCCGCACACCATACCCGTCTTCGGCAGTGACGAGATCGCCGACGTCACCGGGGCGGGCGACACGGTGATCGCCGTCTTCACCGCTGCCCGGGCCGCCGGAGCCAGTTGGTCCGAGGCCGCCGAATTGGCCAACATCGCCGGCGGGTTGGTGGTGATGAAGCGCGGGACGGCCACCGTCAGCCGGGAGGAACTCGTGCAGGCCATCGAGGGGACCCGGGGAGCATGAACCCACGATCGCCTCAGTCGAAGATCCTCGCACGGGAGGCCATCGCCGCCCGCTGGGCCGAGCAGGGCCGCCCCGGGACGGTGGTGCTGGCCAACGGCCTGTTCGACCTGGTGCACGTCGGTCACGCCCGCTACCTGGCCGCCGCCCGCCGGGCCGGCGACCTGCTGGTGGTGGCCCTCAACTCCGACGACTCGGCCCGCCGCTACAAGGGTCCCGGGCGTCCCCTGCTTCCCCTCGCCGAGCGCATGACCGTCATCGCCGCGCTCGAGGCGGTGGACCTGGTGACCTGGTTCGACGAGCTGTCCGTGGCGGCCACCCTGCAAGGCCTGCGACCCGACCTCCACGCCAAGGGCACCGACTACCGTCCCGAAACCCTGCCCGCCGAAGAGCAGGCCCTGCACCGGGAGCTGGGGATCGAGGTGGTGATCGTCGGGGATCCCAAGGACCACGCCACCACCGACATCATCCGGGCCATCGCTCGAGGGAGCTGACACGCCCGTGCCGCAGGAGGTGGACCTGGCGGTGGTGGGCGCCTCGGCGGCGGGTTTGTGGGCCGCCCTGGCCGCCGCGCGCACCGAGGCGGGGCTGCGCATCGTGGCTGTCGACGGGGCCCGACACCTGGGGGCGAAGATCCTCGTCTCCGGCGGCGGTCGCTGCAACCTGGGGCACCGGCAGGTCAGCGAGCGGGACTACCACGGCTCGACGCCCCCGGCGATCCGCCGGGTGCTGCGCCGCTTTCCCGTCAGCGCCACGCTGGATCGCTTCCGGG
Source organism: Acidobacteriota bacterium (assembly GCA_030949985.1). Lineage (NCBI taxonomy): Bacteria > Pseudomonadati > Acidobacteriota > Acidobacteriota bacterium. The sequence goes on along the minus strand of JAUZRX010000015.1, from coordinate 72,453 downwards.
AACTGGGCCTGGAGTGGCGCGAAGAGCCCCCGGGCAGGCTCTACCCGTCCACCGGGCGCGCCCGCTCCGTGCTCGAGGCCCTGCTCGATGGGCTCCGGAGCCACGGCGTCGAGCTGCGGCATCCGTTTCGCGTGGAGAGCCTCGAGCGGAACGGGCCCGGCTTTCGGCTCGCCGGGCCCCACGGCATGCTCACGGCCCGGCGGGTGATCCTCGCCACCGGCGGCCGGGCCTTGCCCAAAAGCGGCTCCGACGGCCGGGGCTACGCGCTGGCCCGCGCCCTGGGCCACGAGACCACGGCGGCGATCCACCCGGCCCTGGTGCCCCTGCGGCTGGAGGAAGGCTGCCGGCTGCGGACGATCCCCGGCACCGCCGCCGAGGCCCGAGTGCGGGTGCTGGGCGCGGGCAGGGGCAAGCCGCCCCGGGCCCGGGGAGCGGTGCTCTGCACCCACTTCGGCGTCTCCGGCCCGGCGGTGCTGGACATCAGTCGGCACTACCTGGCGCTGAAGGCCGCGGGCGGCGCGCCGCGGCTCGAGATCGACTGGTGGCCGGCGGGGCGCGACGAGCTGGAAAGGCGACTGCTCGAGCGCCACGGCACGGTGAGCGCCACCTTGCGCGAGCGCCTGCCGACACGGCTGGCGCAGGTGCTGGCCGCCGACGCCGCGGTGGAACCGGGCCTGCCCCTGCACCGGCTGGATCGCAGCGCCCGGCGTCGCCTGCTGGCGGCGGTCACCGGGGGCATCGTGCCGGTGACCGGCCACCGGGGCTGGCACAAGGCGGAGACCACAGCGGGGGGCATTCCCCTCGCCCAGCTTCGCCTCGAGACCCTCGAGTCGCGCTGCTGCCCCGGCCTGCACCTGTGCGGCGAGATCTGCGACGTGGACGGCCGGCTCGGCGGCTTCAACTTTCAATGGGCCTGGTCCAGCGGCGCGGTGGCCGGCGCAGGCGCCGCCCGGAGTCTCTGCCCGCCCGGGCGGGAGTGCTGAGTCGACGCCAGGCCCCACGCCCGCCAGGCCGGAGCGGGAACGACGGCCGGATCAGGGGCAACCGGTCAGCGTGTCGTCCCTGAGGGGGGTTCCCCAGCTCGCCACCAGGCGGGTCGGCCGGCGACCGCGCACCCGGTAGTAGTAGGCATTGCCGAAAGGCGGCGTCTGGACGTCGGTCCCGGTGGTGGTGGCGATGTTGGAAGCCAGGCATTCGCCCCAGGCAAACGAACCCATGGCCAGCAGGTCGCCCGCCTTCCCGCGGGCCAGGTCGTAGCCGTCGGTCAGCGGGGTCGCGTCCCAGAGCAGAGTTTGTCCATCGGCTTCGAAGCGCAGCCCGGCGATCTCCTCCGGGGGGAAACCCGACTCGGCGCAGTCGGGGTCGTTGCAGTCGGCGAGCGTGTCGCAGTCGTTGTCCTTGCCGTCGTCGCAGATCTCCGTCCGACCCCGGGCCACCTCCGGGTCCGAGTCGTCGCAGTCACCACCGTTGCAGGGCAGCACCCCCTCATCGTCGCCGTCGGTCGAGCACTTGCAGTCGACCCGGCCGAAGCGGACGTTGGGAAGGCCGGTATTCTCGGCAAAGACCATCCCGTACGCCTGGCCGCTTCAGGCTGCACGTCGCCGTGCGGAGCCGGGTACCGCCACCTGGACGACCGGGACGCGCCAGGAAAACGCCGTCCTCGAAACTCAATGGCAGGTGCATCCAGACGATCCCGTATGCGTGCCCATTCCCGTGAAAACCCGGTACACCGGACCAGAAGTCCGTCAGACGCGCCCGTGGCGTCGACAGACGTCCCCACCCACCGAGCCGGCCGGTCGGCGAGCCGATCAGGCGGGGCGCTGGAAGGTGCGCTGCCCGAGTTCCCGGTCGAGCATGAACAGGGCCTGGGGAGCATTCTCGATCAGGCGAAGCTGTTGGATCAGCGCGTCGAAGCTGGCCTCTTCCTCCACCTGCTCGGTGACGAACCAGTCGAGGAAGATGCGCGAGGCCCGGTCCTTCTCCACCTCGGCCAGGGCGACGAGCTCTTCAATGCGGCGGCTGACTTCCTTTTCATGAGCCAGCGCCGCCTCGAAGACCTGCAGAGGAGAATCCCATTGGCCCTCGGGGGCGGCGATGGCCCCGAAAGCCACCTCGCCACCCCGTTCGTGGACGAAGTCGTAGGCCTTGACAGCATGCGCCAACTCTTCCTGGGCCTGGATCTTGAGCCAGTTGGCGAAACCGGCCAGGCTCTTGCGGTCGAAGAAAGAGGCCATCGCAAGGTAAAGGTAGGCCGAGTAGAGTTCGGCGTTGATGTGCTCGTTGAATCCCTGCTGAAGTTTGTCGGTGAACATCAGTTCTCGGCTCCTTGGACCGGCTGCGGGGGGTGGCGGCGGGGCTCATTCTACCCTCAGTTGGAGACGGGCCCCATCCGGCGTGCCCCCCCTCAGCGCAGCAGCTTCGAATCCGGGTAGAACGAGACCCAGGCAAACCAGTAGGCCTGGCGCACGACCATCTCCCGTCCTCCCGCCGCTGCTGGATCCCAGGGCCGCCCCCCGGCCACCAGCCGCCCGTCCCGCAGGGCCAGGTCCTCCGGCAGGGCCCCGGCCGGCAGCAACCAGGCGCGCACGCCCTCGTCGCTCTCCCGGAACATCAGCAAGCGCCCACCGTCTTCCGTCTCGGCCACGGCAAAGGGCTCTTTTCTCGAGAGCCGGGCATCGGTCACCGCCACCGCCTCGGCCTCCCAGGCGACGCCCTGCACCATTTCCTTGGCGCCCAGGAGCCGGAGCTGGGCTCGGGTGCGGAAGAGCCCGGCCCGCTCGGGGTCGGCCGCGTACTTCTCGTAGCGCGAACCGGCGACCGGCCGCTGCTTGGCCAGGACAGTGGTCCGGGGGTGCGCGGCGAGCCAGCGCGACCAGGTGGTCTGCACCGAGGGCAGCAGCTCCAGGTGCTTGCCGGCGAACTTGCCCTCGAGGGCCTGACCGGTGACGTGGCTCCACAGGGAGCCCGTTTCCACGTCCTGCATGATCAGGCTGTTGCGCCAGAGCTTGCCGGAAACGATGAAGGTCAGGGTCTGATTACCGATCTTTCGGGCGTGAACCACGCCCGTATGGCACAGCGGTCACCAGGTCGCGGCGATGGCCGCACCTCCCAGCTCGTCGTTGACGATCTCGTGGGCATCGAGCTGCCAGGTGGAGTAGGCCCGGGCCTGCCCGCCGATCACCACGCCGATCACCGGCTCGTCGGCGGCCATCTGCTCGGCCGCCTCGGCAGCGCTGACGATCTTCGGCTCGCGAATCGCGGGTATCGCGTCGGCAGGCAGCACCGTGTACATCGGATCGCCGTCGAAGGTGCCGTGAACCTGCGGCTTGCGCTCGGCCCCGGGGGCCACACTCGCGCAGAGAAAAAGAAGACCGGCTCCCAGGACCGGCACGAGCAGCACACGGGGAATCTTCATGCGGAGCCTCTCCTCGGGCCCCCTTCTGCTGCCCAGTCAAGCCTCTTCGGGCGCCGCCGTCAAGCGTCGGGGCCAGGCACCATCAGCGAACCCGGAGGCTCGACCGCCTCACCCTCGAGCACGGCGCGCCCCTGCTCGACCCGCACCCGGCCCTGGCACAGCCACTTCAGGGCCAGGGGGTAGACCCGGTGCTCTTGCTCGAGGATGCGCGTCGACAAGCTCTGTTCCGTGTCGTCCGGCAGGACAGGCACGGCAGCCTGCACGATGGTCGGACCGTGGTCCACCTGGGCATCGACGAAGTGCACGGTGCAGCCGCTGATCCGCGCCCCCTGCTCGAGGGCCTGGCGCTGGGCGTGAAGCCCGGGAAACGCGGGCAGCAGCGCCGGGTGGATGTTGATCATCCGGCCCGCGAAGCGCTCGACGAAAGCCGCGCCGAGAATCCGCATGTAGCCTGCCAGGCAGACCAGATCCACACCGGCGGCCTCCAGGGCATCAGCGACCGCCCGATCGTGCTCCTCCCGCCTTCCCCGGTAATCCTTGCGATCGACCACCGCGGTGGGCACACCGAAAGACGCGGCCTTGGCCAGGCCCGGGGCATCGGCCCGATCGGCGACCACCAGTGCCGCCTGGGCGGGGATCTCCCCCGCCCGCATGCCCTCGAGCAGCGCCACCATGTTGGAACCGCGCCCCGAGATCAGGATGCCGACCTTCTTCACGCTCCCAGCCCTCCCGCGTAGACCACCTGCCTGTCTCCCTCGACGATTTCGCCCAGCTGCCAGCAGGTCTCCCCCTGCTCCCGGCAGTGGGCGATGGCCGCCTCGGCTTCCTCCGCGGCCACCACGAGCACCATGCCGACCCCCAGGTTGAAGGTACGCAGCATGTCGTCGTCGGGCACCCGGCCGGCCTGCTGGAGCGTGCGGAAGAGGGGGGGGACCCGCCAACTTCCCAAGTCGATGCGGGCGGAGAGCCCTTCCGGCAGGACCCGGGGAAGATTGTCGGTCAAGCCACCTCCCGTGATGTGGCTGAGGGCATGGAGGCGCCCGGAGCCCAGCAAACCTTCCACCGGGCGCAGGTAGCAGCGGTGCACGGCCAGCAGGGCCTCGGCCACGCTGCTGCCCGTCCCCGGCAACTCGTCGTCGGGACCGAGGCCCAGCCTGTCGAAGACGATCTTGCGGGCCAGGGTGTAGCCATTGGTATGCAAGCCGCTCGAACCCAGGGCCAGCAGCCGGTCACCGAGACCGACCCGACTGCCGTCGAGCAGGGCGCCCCGGGAAGCGATGCCCACGATGGTGCCCGCCAAATCGTACTCACCGGGGCGATACATGTCGGGCATCTCGGCGGTCTCGCCTCCCAGCAGGGCGCAGCCCGCATGGCGGCATCCCCGCGCCACCCCCGCCACCACCTGCTCAGCCACCAGGGGGTCGAGACGCCCGACGGCGAAGTAGTCCAGGAAGAACAGGGGCCGGGCCCCCATCACCAGGATGTCGTTGACACAGTGATGGACCAGGTCTTCGCCCACCGTGTCGTGGCGCCCCACCTTCCAGGCCACCATCAACTTGGTGCCTACCCCGTCGGCGCTGGCCACCAGCACCGGATCGTCCACGTCGGCCGGCACACGGAAGAGCCCCCCAAAGGAGCCCAGGTCCGAGAGTACGCCGGCGGTCTTCGTCGAGGCCAGATGATTGCGGATCCTGGCCAGGGCCTGGTCCTGGGCGTCGATGTCGACCCCCGCGTCCCGGTAGGTCATCGCCTCCCGCCGCCGCTCATCGTTCATCGCTTCTTCTCCTGGCGGCTCCCGATGCCGCCGATCTCTTCCACCGATTCGTCGATCAGCCGCATCTCCCGGCGCAACTCGGCGCCGTCGGAGAGCGGCACGGGATAGTCGTTGGTGTAGCAAGCCACGCAGAACTCACCTTCACTGCCCTGCACCGCCCGTGTCAGTCCCTCGAGGGAGAGGTAGCCCAGGGAGTCGGCATGGATGAAGGCGCGGATCGCCTCCACCTCGGTGTGGGAAGCGATCAGTTCCTCGCGACTCGGTGTGTCCACGCCGTAATAGCAGGGCGCCACCGTGGGCGGGCAGGAAATGCGCACGTGGATCTCCCGCGCCCCCGCCGCCCGCACCATGTTGACGATCTTGGCCATCGTGGTGCCCCGCACCAGGGAGTCGTCCACCAGCACAACCCTCCGCCCCGCGATCAGGGCCCGCACGGGATTGAGCTTGACCTTCACCCCGAAGTGCCGGATCGACTGGGTCGGCTCGATGAAGGTACGGCCCACGTAGTGGTTGCGCACCAGGCCGAAATCGAAGGGGATCCCCGAGGCTTGGGAGAAACCGATCGCCGCCGGGACACCGCTGTCGGGCACGGGGACCACCAGGTCGGCTTCCACTGCCTGTTCGGCGGCCAGCCGGCGCCCCATCGCCCGGCGCACATCGCCCACGCTGCGGCCGTAGACGTAGCTGTCGGGCCGCGAGAAGTAGACGTACTCGAAAATGCAGGGAACCGGCCGGGCCTCCGGGAAAGGGTGAAACGAGGCTTCCTCGTCGCCGGGCCCGAGCACCAGCATCTCACCGGGCGCGATGTCCCGCTCGAAACGCGCGCCGATCAGGTCGAACGCGCAGCTCTCGGAGGCCACGACCGGCGCCCCGTCCGGCAGGCGGCCCAGCGAGAGGGGACGGAAGCCCCGCGGATCCCGGACGACGATCACCCGGGCCTGGTCGGCCACCACCAGCGAGTAGGCTCCTTCCACCTGTCCCAGGGCCTCGGCCAGGGCGTCTTCCAGGCGCGTCGCCCTCGAGCGGGCGATCAGGTGCAGGATGACCTCGGTATCGGAAGTGGTGCGGAAGATCGATCCTTCCCGCACCAGCTTCGAGCGCAGGGTCAGGGCGTTGACCAGGTTCCCGTTGTGGGCCAGGGCCACCGGCCCCCGACGGTGGGTCATGCGCAGGGGCTGGGCGTTTTCCAGCACCGAGCCGCCGGCCGTGCCGTAACGCACGTGACCGATGGCGTGGGTCCCGGAGAGCTCCTCGAGGCGCTCGGGAGTGAAGACATCGGCCACGTAGCCCATGCCCACCGAGCGGCGGATCCGCTCCCCGTCACCGGCGGCGATGCCCGCCGACTCCTGCCCGCGATGCTGCAAGGCGTAGAGGGCGAGATAGACCAGGTTCGCCGCCTCCGGATGGCGAAACACCGCCGCCACGCCGCACTCGTCGCGAAAGCCGTCCGGCCCGAGCCTGCCTCCGCCATCCGTCATCGCACCGCTCCGTGGGAAAGGGCCATTCTAGCAGCCCGCTCCCAAGGCCTCTTTCACGCCGGGCCCGGGTCTCCGGAGGCCCCTCGCCCCGGAAAGACTTGACGACGGACGGCCGGAGGCAATCGGCCCTCAGCCGAGTACGGCCAGCCCGCGGCGCAGGATGTTGGGCACCCAGCGCAGCAGGCGCTTGAGGGAGAAGGCCCGGCGCACCCCCGCGGTCCCCAGCAGCTCGACGATCTCCGCGTCGCCCAGGCAGGCCTCGAGCAGGCCCGGATGCTCGCCGGCCCACACCGCCATGGAGTTGCGCTGCACCAGGGCGTAGGCGTCCTCCCGGGTCAATCCCGCCTCCACCAGGGCCAGCAGCAGGGTCTGGGAGAAGATCAGCCCCTTCGAACGCTCGAGAGTCCGCGCCATGGCGTCCGGGTAGACGTGCATGTCCCGCACCACCCGGTTCATCCGGCCGAGCATGAAATCGAGCAGGATGAAGCTGTCGGGAATGATCACCCGTTCCACCGAGGAATGGGAGATATCCCGCTCGTGCCACAGGGCGATGTCCTGCAGGGCCGCCAGGGCGTTGGAGCGCACGACCCGCGCCAGGCCCGTGGTGTTCTCGCAGGCGATGGGATTGCGCTTGTGAGGCATGGCAGACGAGCCCTTCTGCCCCTTGCGGAAGGGCTCTTCCACCTCCCGCACCTCCGTACGCTGGAGATGGCGGATTTCCGTGGCGATGCGCTCGAGGCCCGCGGCCAGCAGGGCCAGGGTGGTCAGCACCTCGGCGTGACGATCCCTGGGAATCACCTGGGTCGCCACCGGCTCGACCTTCAGTCCCAGCTTTTTCATAACGGCCTTTTCCACCGCCGGCGAGAGCTGGGCGCAGGTGCCGACGGCGCCGGAGAGCTTGCCGTAACGGATGGTCTCCCGGGCCCGAGCCACCCGCTCGCGGCTGCGCGCCATCTCGGTGGCCCAACCGGCGATCTTCAGGCCCAGGGTGATCGGTTCCGCATTGACCCCGTGAGTCCGCCCCACCATGGGCTGTCCGGCCCAGCGCTCGGCCTGCTCCCGCAACACGACGATGAAAGCGTCGAGATCCTCGAGCAGCAGGTCGCAGGCCTCCACCATCACCAGGGCCAGGGCCGTGTCCACCACGTCGGAAGAGGTCAGCCCCAGGTGCAGGTAGCGACCCTCGACGCCCACCTTCTCGGCCACCGAGGTGACGAAGGCGATCACGTCGTGATTGACGGTCTTCTCGATTTCCAGCGCACGCTGCAGATCCACGCGGGCGCGGCGACGGATGGCGCGCAGGGCCTTGGCGGGCACCTGGCCCCGCTCGCAGAGCACCTCGGTGGCGGCCAGTTCCACCTTGAGCCAGGCTTCCAGCCGTGCCTGGTCGGTGAAGAGTCGGCCCATCCTGGGACGGGTGTAGCGTTCGATCATCGTGGTTTCCCCTTCCGCCGGAGATCCGTTCGGCCCGGCTCAGACCGCCACGGCCCCGGCGGGAGTATCTTGCCGCGCCAGTTCGATCCGCATCGCGTCCAGACCCTCGGCGCGCAGGGCTCCCCGCACCACGGCCAGGGCCAGCAGCGGATCGTTGTTCGTTTCCGAGAGGTGGGCCAGGACCGCCGCCCGGGTCCCCGAACGAGCCAGGTCGGGCAGCAGGCCGGCCGCGTGATCATTGCTCAAGTGTCCGTGGCGGGAGGCGACCCGCTGCTTGGTGGCCCAGGGATAGGGGCCGTCCATCAGCATCTGGCGGTCGTGGTTCGCCTCGACCACCACCATCTCGCAGCTCGACAGGCGCTCGTGCACCAGGCGCGTGACATGCCCCAGGTCGGTGGCGTAGCCCAGACGCACACCCTCGGCCTCGATCACGTAGCCGACCGTCTCGGCCGCGTCATGGGGCACGGGAAAGCTGGTGACCTGGAACGGGCCGATCTGCAGCTTGCCGCCGGTGGCCTGCTCGACGCTGTCGTCGAGATTCTCGCCGAGGATCCGCTCGGTGGCCTCGAGAGTCGAGGCGTTGGCCACCACGGGCAGGGGACAACGACGCCGGAAGACCCGCAGTCCCGCGATGTGGTCGCTGTGCTCGTGGGTCAGCAGCACGGCCTCGATGCGCGCCGGATCCTGGCCCACCGCTTCGAGGCGACGCCGGAGCTGCCGGGCGGAGAGCCCCGCATCGACGAGCAGGGCCGAGCCGGCGGCCCGCACCAGGGCACTGTTGCCCCTGGATCCCGAACCGAGGACCACCACCTCCACGTTCACTCCCGTCCGGTGTGCCCGAACCCCCCGCTGCTGCGGGAGGTACCGGGCAGTTCCTCGACCTCCGCCAGGGTGGCCCGCGCCACCGGCGCGATCACCAGTTGGGCGATTCTCTCCCCCCGGCGGATCACATGAGGCACGTTCGACCAGTTGATCAGGAGCACCTTCAACTCGCCCCGGTAGTCGCTGTCGATGGTACCGGGGGCGTTGGGCAGACCCACACCGGCGACGAGAGCCACGCCGCTGCGGGCGCGCACCTGCCCTTCGTAACCGGCGGGAATGGCCAGTTCGAGGCCCGTGGGCACCAGGGTGCGCTCTCCGGGATCCAGAACGATCTCGTCCTTCACCGCGGCCCGCAGATCGAGGCCGGCCGAACCCTCGGTGGCGTAAGCCGGCAGGGGCAGGTCCCGCCCGTGGGGCAGCACCTTCACCTCGACCCGCACATCGACGGCTCCGCTCACAGCACCAGGTCCCGCTCGCGGATGCGCAGACCGCGGGTGTTGCCCACCGCCGCCAGGGCCACCTGGCGGCCGGCCATCAGCCTGGCGGCCAGGCGGTTGAGGTCTTCGGGCTGCACCCGGTCGAGTTCCGCGGTGATTTCCCCGGCTGTCATGTGCCGACCGAGGACCATTTCTTCCCGGGCCGCACGACTCATGCGGCTGCTGGTGGACTCGAGCGAGAGCAGCATGCTCCCCTTGAGATGGTCACGAGCCACGTCCAGTTCCTCGGCCGCCGGCGGGCGGGCGGCCAGGTCACGCATCTCCTCGAGGCACAGCCCGAGCACTTCCCGGGCCGACCGGGGGGACGTGCCCGCGTAGACCGTCAACAGGCCGCCGCCTTCATGGGAATGCACCTGGGAGGCCACCGAATAGGCCAGGCCCCGCTCTTCCCGCACCCGCCGGAACAACCGCGAGGAAATGCTGCCGCCGAGGAGGGTGTTGAGCAGGTGCAGACAGAAGCGGTCGGGATCTCCGGAGGCGAGACCCGGCAGGCCGAAGAGCAGGTGCACCTGGTCGACGTCTTTCCGCAACTCGCGGCACAACCCCGGGCGGAAGCGGGGCGCGCCTCCGGGGGCCACCCGCTTGCCCGCGGGCAGGCCGGAGAAGGCCTGTTCGAGCAGCCGGCGATGGCGCGCGGAGACCCGTCCGGCGACGGCGATGACCATGTTCTCCGGCACGTAGGCCCGCCGGAAAAAGTTCGCCACCGTGCGGCGGCTCATCGCGCCCACCTTCTCCAGGGTGCCCTGGATCGGACGACCGAGAGGGTGCCGAGGCCAGAAAGACTCGCAGAAAAGGTCGTAGATCCGCTCTTCCGGCGAATCGTTGACCATCCGGATCTCTTCCAGGATCACCCGGCGCTCGCGCTCGAGTTCTTCGGCATCGAAAAGGGGCCGGCGGACGATGTCCGAGAGCAGGTCGACCGCCAGCGGCAGGTGCTCGTCGAGAACCCGGGCGTAGAAACAGGTGTTCTCCTTCGACGTGAAGGCGTCGAGATGCCCGCCCATGCGGTCCGTGAGCAGGGAGATCTCCCGGGCGGTGCGGGTTTCGGTGCCCTTGAAGAGCAGATGCTCGATGAAGTGGCAGATACCCGAAAGGCGAGCGGGCTCGTGGCGACTGCCCATGCGCAGCCAGACGCCGAGGGTCGCCGATCGCACTCCAGGAACCCGTTCGACGAGCAGCGTCAGCCCGTCACTGAGAACGTCTTTTTCAACCATACGGCGCGGCTTCCTCCCCTCTGCGCGGGGGGCGGAGTATCGCACAGGGTCGGGAGCCCCTCCACCGAAGCGCGCAAGGCCCGACCCGGCGTATAACCGGCAGGTTTGACAGCCTGGGGGCCTGCGCCCACAATGCGTAGCGTTCGCAAGAGAAGCCCTCCTCTCTCGACGAGAAGGCCCGACCCATGAGCGCACCCCGCGGTAACGCCCCGCCCCTCCTCCGCTGGCTCGAAGGACGCATCCGGGCGCCCGGCGCTCGTTCCTATCGCGTCCGGGTACTGGTGCAGATCGCCTTCGCCCTGCTCTGCATCGCCCTGGGAGTCCAGTTCGCGCGCTTCGTCGGCGCCGCCCAGCGAGGCGAATTGCCCCTCCCCGTGCGCCCCCCCGGCGTCGAGGGCTTTCTCCCCATCAGCGGGCTGATGGGCCTGCTCGACGCCTTCTACCAGGGCACGCTCAACCGGGTCCACCCGGCGGCTACGGTCCTGTTCGTGATCTTCGTGCTGATCGCCATCGTGGCCCGCAAGGCCTTCTGTTCGTGGATCTGCCCCGTGGGCCTGGTCTCCGAGACCCTGGCCCGCCTCGGGCGGCTGCTCTTCGGCCGCCTGCTGCGCCTTCCCCGCTGGCTCGACATCCCCCTGCGCGGCCTGAAGTACCTGCTGCTGGGTTTCTTTCTCTGGGCCATCTTCACCATGGGCCCCGCGGGCCTGCGGGCTTTCATCACCTCGGACTACAACCAGGTGGCGGACGTGAAGATGTACCTCTTCTTCGCCGACATCGGTCGCGTCGGGGCGATCGTGCTGCTCGTGCTGGCAGGGCTGAGCGTGGTGATCCAGGGGGCCTGGTGCCGCTACCTGTGTCCCTACGGCGCCCTGCTGGGCTTTTTCTCGTGGCTGTCGCCGGTCAAGGTCCGCCGCCGGGCGGAGACCTGCACCGACTGCAAGGCCTGCGACAACGTCTGCATGGCCCACCTGCCCGTCTCCCGCCTGCCCGCGGTAAGCAGCGCCGAATGCACCGGCTGCCTGGATTGCGTGGCGGTCTGTCCCGCCGCCGGAACCCTTACCGTCGGCCCCCCCTACCGGCGCTGGCGCCCACTGACCTTCGCCGCCGTGGTGCTCGGCCTCTTCCTCGGCGGCTACGTGCTGGCCTATTCCGCCGGCTGGTGGGCCAACGACATCCCCGACCGGCGCTACGTCGAACACATGCAGCGGCTCGACGACCCCCACTATTCCCACCCGGGGCGCTGACGGGAAAAGACCAGCGCCCTACGGTCCGGGAAGCAGCAGGCTGGACGGGTCGTCGGCTTCCTCGAGCACGACCCACTGCTCGTGGTCCCTGTCGAAGTCGGCGATCTTGTCGATGGGCATCTTCAGGTACTTGCCCCGGCCGGAGACCGCCACCCCACCGTCAGGATCGAAAATCGCCCCCTCCCCTTCGAAGGCCCTGCGGTTTTCGGAGGTGATCGTTGCCACCACCTTCAAGGGCGTGTCGAGGGGAAGCGGCCGCCGGAACTTCATCGAAAACTCGACGGTCACGCCCCAGATCTCTCCCGGATGGCGAATCATGATCGCCCGCCCGATGGTCTCGTCGAGGATCGCCGCCGAGACGCCCCCGTGCAGCCGGCCGGGATAGCTCTGATGCTCCTCGGCGGGGGTGAAGACCGCCACCAGCCGATCGTCGTCGACCTGGTAGAAGCGGCTGTGGAGTCCGAGCCTGTTTTCCAGCCCACAGACGAAGCACATCCGCGAGTTGGGCTGTTTGCCCACGACCCGTACCTGTTCCTGTTTCATGCTCTCGACTCCCGAGTCGTGCCCCCGGCACCGACCCCCTCAAGATTCGCCCCGGAACCATCCCGCCGGGTCCACCGCGCGACCGGCTTCACGGATCTCCAGGTAGAGATAGGGCCCCCGCAACGAACCCGTGTCGCCCACGCGGCCGAGCACATCGCCCTTGTCCAGGCGGTCACCCACCTCCACGAGAACGGCGGAAAGGTGCGCGTAGACGGTGTGGACTCCCCGTCCGTGGTCGAGCACCACCACCAGGCCGTAACCGCGGAACCAGTCGGCAAAGGCCACCCGTCCCTCGAAGGGCGCGCGGACGCGCCGACCGAAGTCGGCGTCGATGTCCCAGCCCGGATGGGGGATCACCGTGCCGAAGCGCGGATCCCGCCGATCGCCGAAAGCCGCGGTGACCCGGCCCTTCACCGGGCGGTCGAGCAGACCGCGGAAGGCGTGAATGTCGAGCCGGATCTCCCGGCTGCTGGTCAGCCCCGCCAGCACTGCGCTCAGCTCCTCCCGCGCCCGGTGCAACTCCGCCAGCGCCTGGCGACGCCGCTCGGTGTCGCGGCGGATGGCGGCGATCAACTCTTTGCGGGTGGCGATGGCCCCCGCCAGGCGGCGGCGGGCCGCGGCGGCCTGCCGCTCGAGGCGTGCCAGTTCCGCCTGCTGCCGCTGACGCCTTTCCACCAGCTCCGCCAGGCGAACCAGGGCCTGCTGGATCTCCCGCACCTGTTCCTGGCGCCTGCGGCTGAGTTCCCGGCCCAGTCGCAGGACCGCCGCCAGACGCTCGGCGTCGGGAACGTCCAGCAGCGGACGGAGCTGCCCGAGGGGACCGATGCGCCGCAACAGCAGCGCGGTCGAGCGGAACAGCCTGCGTGAAGCTTCCAGGCGCCGACGTTCCCGTTCCTCCTCGCTGCGGGTGCGGGCGATCTGCGTCTCGAGGTCGTGACGCTCGAGGGCCAGCTTTTCCCGCCGCGCGTCGAGCAAGCGGGCCTCGGCGGCCAGCCGGTCGATCTTGCCCAAAAGCCCCCGTTCGCGCCGCGCCAGACGATCGCGCTCGTCCGCAAGGCGGGCGATCTCCCCATCGAGCCGGGCCAGGCGCCGGGCATCGGGCGTGCTGGAGCCGGGGGTCGCCGAGGCGCCACCAGCGGCCAGCAGACCGACGAGGACGAGCCAGGTCAGCGGGCGCGGGAGAACTACCAGATCACCCTCCCATCGAGCCGGGCGTCGGGCTCGAGCCCCAAGGTTGCCAGAATCGAGGGAGCGATGTCCATGATCGCCGGATCCTCCACCTTCAGCTGCCGGTTGACGAAGAGGATCCCCCGCACCTCGGCGGGGTCGAGAGAGCAGTGGTCCCCGCTCCACACCCGCTCGTTGTCCTCGAAAACCCGGGTCGACAGGCCGCCCAGGGCATCCTGCCACGAAACCCGGTAGCCGAGGATGTTGGCCATGCGCAGGTCGGCGATCTTGTCCGGATCGTAGCCCTCGTACATCTCGTCACGGGTGTAGATGCGCGCCACGGGTTTGAGTCCCGTGGCCTCGTCCACCGCGCCTTCGAGCCCCTCCTTGAGTTCGGCCACCAGCCGGTCGTATTCCTCGCCGGGCATCACGATGCCCTGGGGTTCGCGGCCCACCACGTTGATGTAGATCGAGCCGAGCCCCATGGCCCAGGCCCGGGTGCGGGACCAGTCGATGCCGGAGAGCACGTTGACCTGGGTCACGTGCTTGTCGAAGAGCTGCTCGAGGTTGCGCGTGCCCACCTGGCCGGAGAGGGCCAGATAGCCGTGCTGGTAGAGCCAGGTATTGATGTTGATCTGGCGGCGGAAAGACGAAAAGCCGTGGTCCGAGAGCACGAGAAAGAGGGTGTCCTCACCCGCCGCCCGGCGCGCCTTGCCCACCAGGCGATCCATCCGCTGGTAGACCTTGCGCATCTCCTGCTCGTACTTGTCGGCCAATTCCGGATCGTAGAGCGGATGCTGGGGATCGAGCTGCTGCCAGAACATGTGCCCCGCCCTGTCGGTGAAGTAGAAGATCTGGACGTAGACGTCGATGTCGCCCTCCGCCAGCGCCGCATCCATCATCCGCTCGTAGGCGTCGACGGTGAAGTTCATGTCTTCGACGAAGAGGTCGATTCCGCCGACGCCCGACGGCGGCGACCAGGTGTCGATGGCCCAGCCCTGGGTCTTGAACAGACCGATCTTGCGCGACATCTTCTCCGCCCAGTCCGGCGGCCAGGAATAGTTCACCGGATGGCAGGAAGGGTGGAAATTGACCGGCGAGAAGTAGAGCTGCAGCTCGGGCTCGAGGGCCACGAGCTTGAAGCGGCCCATACCCCTCAGGGGCTGCAGCCGGTCGATCACCCAGTTGACGGGAAAATCGAGAATCACCCAGTCGGACCACTCCCCCACGTGCAGTTCGCCCTTCTGCCCGCTGATCTCCCAGCGCAACGAGCGATCGTCGACCTCGAGGTGCAGGGGCAGGTTGAACTCCCGTGGCTGGCCGTCTTCCAGGAGCTGGGCCACCAGGGCCTTCTCCTTCTCCTTGCGCTCAGCGGCGCTCAGGCCCTGGGCCTTCCACTGCTCGCGGGCCCGTTCGAGGACGAAGACGTGGAAGGGATAGTTGAAGGGCCCGATCAGGCTGGTCTCCATCACCCCACGCCTGGCGGGCAGTTCCTTGAACTCCAGGCTGAACTGGTTCTGCCGGTTGCGGAAACTCAGGTCGGAGGTGAAGAGCGTGGGAGAACCGACCCGACGGCGCATGTCCGGCACACCCAGCCCGGAGAGCATCGTCGAACCCGCGGGCAGTGCTTCCGCGGGAAAGGTCACCGGCACGCGCACGACGCCGACCTTCTTGCCCGCCGCCGCCGCCAGGGTCCAAAAGGGCGTGCCCTGACGGTTGTTGGTGGCCGTGGGCACCTCCACCGGCAGCCAGGCGGTCGCCGGCCCCACCACAAGCACCGCCGCGGCACCGCCGGCCACCAGGGCCACGCCGAAAGCCGTCAGCCACCGCAAGCCCAGGAGCTTGAGCAGCAGGAGCACCAGCAACGCCAGCGACACTCCCGCCGCCGCCGCGACGACCTGGCCGTTGCGCTCTCCGAAAAGGAAGACCTTCTTGCCGGCGGTGGCCAGGGCGAAGTCCGGCACGTAACTGTTCTTCTTCTTGTAGAGGAAGTCGAAGATCTCGGTCCGGCCCGGATTCAGCCCGGTGGAGAAGGCGGCCCAGGAGACGGGGGTCTGGGGCGGGTTGGTGGGCATCAGGGGAGCGAAGTGCCCCTCCCGAGCCAGGGCCTGGAGATGGGGCAGCAGTCCCTCGTCCATGTAACGCTGGACCAGTCCCGGGTCGGCGCCGTCGAAGCCGAGAACCATCACTTCGGGCGCGGCTCCACTCGGTGGGGCGGCGAGCAGGACCGACGCGAAGAGGACGACGAGGAAAACGCCGCGCAGGCAGCGGAATCTGTGCATGGGGCAAGCCTCCCGACAGCCGGCACCTGCCGGCACACGGCCCCTCGTCCCAGCGGCGGCGGGGCCGGCGGAAAGCCTACCCCGGAAAAGAATGCGCGTCCCCCGCGGCCAGGCCGAGGCGGCTCGGATCGAGGGCACCGCTCCGGATCAGCCGGGGAGGATCCCGTCGGGGGTCGACGAGGGTGGAAGGCGCGCCGCCGGGGCTGACGCCCCCGTCCAGCACGGCCAGGGGCCCGCTTCCCAGAGCCTCGAGAGCCCGTGCCGGTCGATCGCACGCAGGCGCGCCCGCCGCGTTGGCGGAAGTGGCGACCACGGGATAGCCCAATTCCAGGGCCAGCGCGGCGGCGATCCCGTTCGAGGTCCAGCGGAGGGCCACCGAGCCGTCGGCGGCGCGCACGCCGGCGGCCAGCAGCACGCTGCCGTCGAGCACCAGGGAAAGGGGCCCCGGCCAGAAACTCTCCGCCCAGCGGCGGGCCCTCGGCCAGCGGCGCCACCCCGGGGCCGCCTGACCGACCTGTTCGAGGCTGCCGGCCAGCAGGGGCAGGGCCTTGGCCTCCGAGCGGCCCTTGAGCCGCCGGAGGGCGGCGACCGCGTCGGCCCGCCGCGGATCGCACCCCAGGGCGTAGAAGGTCTCGGTGGGATAGATCAGGAGCCCGCCACTGCGCAGCCAACCGGCAGCGGCGGCCACGCCGATCTCGTCTGCGGAAAAGTCCAGGAAACGGTCCATGAGTGGATTATCCTCCTTGTGCGCCGCGCTTTCCCCCGTGGAGGCATCCGAGCGATGTTTCGATTGCCCGAGGCCCTCAAGTCCTCGTCCCATCCCCTGGTCCGCCAGGCCCGGCTTCTCGGCCGGCAGCCCCGTCGGCGACGGGAGGCCGGACTGTTCCTGATCGAGGGTCCCACCGCCCTGGCCGAGGCCCTGGCCGCAGGGAGTCGGCCGGTATGGGTCTTGGTGGCCTCCCCGCACATCGGGCAGGAGCCCTACCGGAGCCTGATCCAGCGCCTGCTGGGCGAAGAGGTTCCCGTCCAGCCCGTCCAGCGGGACCTGCTCGAGCGCACGGCGCCGACCTCCCACGGCCCCGGCCTGCTGGCCGCCTGCCGCTTGCCCGCCACGGCGGACGACCCCCGGACCGTACTGGACCGGCGGACGTCGGGTCTCGTGGTGGTGTGCTGGAAGATCCAGGATCCGGGTAACCTGGGCACCCTGGTCCGCTCGGCGGCCGCCTTCGGTGCCGGGGGCCTGGTGGCGGTGGCAGGAGCCGACCCCTGGAGTCCCAAGGCGGTGCGCTCGAGCGCGGGAGCGATCCACCGTCTCCCCACCGCCCGCGCCACCGACGCCGCCATCCTGCTCGAGCGACTCGAACAGGACGGCCAGCCGCTGGTCGCCGCCCTGCCCCGGGGGGGCGTGACGCCCTCGGCATTGAGCTGGGAGGGGGCGCCACGGCTGCTGCTCGGCGCTGAAGTCGCCGGGCTGCCGGAAGCCCTGGTCAGCGCGGCCACGACCGTGAGCATCCCCATGGAAGCCGGCAGCGAGTCGCTCTCGGTGGCGGTGGCGGGATCGATCCTGCTGGAGACCGCGGCCCGTCTGCGGCGGAAAGACATTTCGGGCGCAGGCGGTCCCACGGGATCGGGAAGACCGGGGAGTCAGGACGACTGAGCATCGCGCACTTCCGCGCGCGGCCAGTGGACCCTGAAGACCGTCCCCCGGCCCACCTCGCTTTCCACCTCGATCCGGCCGCCATGCTGCTCGACCAGGTTGCGCACGGTGGCCAGGCCGATACCGGTGCCCGAAATGCCCGTCGCGTTCCGCGCCCGATAGAAGCGATCGAAGACCTTGCCCACCTCGTCGGCCGCGATACCCAGCCCCGTATCCCGTACCGCCAGCTCGACCCACGGGCCCTCTTCCGCCGAGAAGCCCACCTCCACCTTGCCGCCCCGACGGTTGTACTTGATGGCGTTCGCCACCAGGTTGTCGAGCACCTGCAGCAGGGCCTCCTGCTCGGCCATCAGCCACAGCCCCTCGGGCACCGGCCGGGCCTCGATCGTAATTTCGTGGGCCGCGGCGTTCTCCCGGTGCCGGTCGAGCACCTCCGCCAGCACGGGCCGCGGGTCGGTGGGTTCCGGGTCGGCGGGCTCGGCCTTCTCCGAACGGGCGTAGGCCAGCAGGGCGGAGATCATCTCCACCATCCGATCCACGTTGCGCACCGCCACCTCGAGCCCCCGGCGCTGCTCTTCGTTGATCTTGCCCAGCCGGCCCTCGAGCACCATCTGGGTGTAGCCGCGGATCGACACCAGCGGGGTCTGCAGTTCGTGGGAGATGTTGGCCAGAAGCTGCGCCCGGGTGCGGTCGAGTTCCACCAGTTCCTTGTTCATGCGGGCCAGTTCACCGCTGCGTTGCTCCAGGTTGCGGTTGGCCGCGGCCAGGTCCTCGTAGGCCTTCTGCAGGGTGCGGCGGGAGTGTTCGAGCTGCTCGGCACTGCCCGCGAGCCGGCGCTCCCGGCGGCGCTGGGCGGTCACGTCGCGCAGCACCAGCACCTTGCCGATCAGGCGCCCTTCCGCCGTGCGCACCGCCCGGAGAGAGAGTTCGATGCTGCGCGGCGGCGCACCGGCCGGCTCGACGACGCGGGTCCGAGGCTCGGCCGCCGCGGCGGGGGGCGCGGCGAGAAATTCCCGCAGGCTCCCGGCCGGCGTGCCCAGGCAACCCTCGAGAACCCGGGCCAGATCCTCCTCGTTCATTCCCGGATCCAGGGCGGGGCTCCCGCCCAGCAGGCGCGTGGTGTGGGGATTGACCAGGGAAACCTGCCAGCCATCCCCCGGAGCCGGTGTGAGCAGGACGAATCCGTCGGTCAGGGTCTCGAGCAGGGCCAGCAGCCGGGCCTCGTTGTCGCGGCTGCGCCGGGGGCGCGGGAGGCGGGCGGCCGCCGCCCGCAGCGCCAGGGCCACCGCGGGACCGCCATCGTGGTGACAGGGCACCGCCCGGGCCTCCACCCGGCGGGGATCCTGGGGCGCCGGCGGCACGACCCAGCAGTGGAAGGGCTCGACCGACTCGCCCCCCTGGGCCCGCCCCACCCGATCGAGGGCCAGCAGAAGATCCTCGGCGGCCAGCAGGCGTTCGAGACGCTCACCGAGCACCGCGCTCCCCAGCCACCGTTCCGCACCGGAACTCAGCGCCACCACCACGCCGTCCCGGACCACAACGATGGCCTCGGCCACCGCATCGGTCAGGGCTCGGGCCTCTTCGAGCCGACGCTCGAGCCGGGCGCCGCTCTCCTGCTCGTCGCCCGCCACCTCGACGAGCAACGCGATCTCGCCCCGGGCGCCGGGCAACACGACGCCGGCGACGCGCACCGCCCGAGGCTCGCCGGCGGCACGGCGCAGGGCGGCGTTCATCCGCCCGCCCTCCGTCAGACCCTCGGGCGCGGTCAGCCAGGCCGCCAGGGTCTGCCAGCTCTCGGTGGTGAAAACGCCCGCGACGGGATGGCCCACGAAGTCGCCGGGACGTCCCCCCACCAGGCGCGCGAAGCCCTCTCCCGCCGCCAGTACCCGCAGTTCGCGATCCACCACCAGCAGGCCCCGGTCCCCAAAGGCGTCGAGAGCCTCGGCCAAGCGGGCCGAGTGCCCGCCCCCGCCACGCTCCCGCTCTCCGAGAGCCGCGGCCAGCCTCTGGATCTCCTCACCGACTTCGGCGGCCGGCCCCGGGGGCAGATCCTCGAGTGCCCTGACCGGGCGGCCCGAAGCCAGGTCGCGCAGGGCCTGTACCAAGCGACGCACACTGCCCGCCGGCCAGCGCCGGCCGAGGCCGAGACCGGCGAAGAAGAGCAGCAGACCGACCAGGGCCAGCAGCAACCCCGGCAGGAGCGCTCCGGCCAGCAGGGCCAGGGTCTCCCATGTCGCGAGAGCGATCACGCCGGCCTCCCCGCGGCTCCCGGCCGATAGGCCGCCGGGGCTCCCTCCCGGGCAAAGTAGTAGCCCTGTCCCCAGCGGGCGCCGCAGTCGACCAGGAAATCCCGTTCTTCCTCGCTCTCGATGCGCTCGGCCACCAGCCGCGCGCCCGCCCGGCCGGCGAGTGACACCAGGGAGCGAATCAGTTCTCTCTGCAGCGGCTCACTCCCCGCTCCCCGGAGCAGGGAGAAATCGAACTTGATGAACTCGGGGCGCAGATCCTCGACCAGGCTCACCGAACGGGCCGACGAACCCATGTCGTCGAGGGAGAGGCGATAGCCCACCGCCCGCAGGTCGTCGATCAGATCGCGGTAATTCCGGGGGTCGCCGAGGATCTGCCCTTCCACCACCTCGAGAACGATCTTCGAGGGGGAAAGGCCCGCACCCGCCAGCCGCTCGATCAGCCCTGCCGAGCGCCACCGGGAATCGGCCAATCCCTCGGGCGTGACATTGACGAACAACAAAGGCGGCGTCTCACCCTGTTCGAGCGCCTCGACGATGCGCTCGAGGCAGAGGCGATCGAGTTCCCCGGCCAGCCCCGAACGGCGACCGACGGAGAAGAGCACGCGCGGCAGGGCCAGCACCGAACCGGGACGACCGCGAACGAAGGCTTCGAGCCCTACGGGCGCGGCGCTGACCAGGTCCACCACCGGCTGAAAAACGGCCTGCAGGTCCCTTTCCCGCAGCACACGCTGAATCTCCGCCATCCAGGCCAGACGTTCGGAATCCCGCGGCCGCTCGGCCAGGGTCCGCGCCTCGTCGATGGCCAGGTAGACCTGCCGCTCGAAGCGATGGAAAGGGTTGTCCTCGATCAGGGAAGCGCCCACCCGGATCGGCGCGGGCACCGCCGGCAAAGCGGCCTCCGCCTTGGCCAGGGCGACCTCCAGGCGATCGCGCAGGACATCGGCCAGGCGGGCGAGGGAGTCGGGCGCCAACTCGGCGGCGTCCTGGAATGCCGGCGTGAAGAGTAGAAACGCATCCGCATGCACCCCGGCCACGGCGAGAATGCCCTCGTCGGCGAAGACCTCCCCCCGCAAGCCGGCCAGGCAGGTGGAGGCCTCGGCAATCAGTCGATCGTAGGCCTCCCAGCCGTAGACCGATTCCACCAGTCGCCGGTCTCCCAGGCCGATCCACACCACTCCCACCCGCCGGCGGCGGGTGAGCAGGGCCCGCACCTCGTCGAAATGGAGACTGTAGGCGTAGAGCCCCGTCGTCGGGTCGCGCAGAGCGGCCCGCAACCTGAGAAAGGCCGTTCTCAGGCGGTGAAAGTCATCGCCGGAGGCGGGTTTCACTCGGACCCCTTCGCCGCGGCGGGAAGGACTCCCGCGATCCGCTCGACCAGGGTCCGCGTGTCGAAGGGCTTGGTGATGTAATCGACCGCACCCTGCTGGAGCGCATGAAGTTTTTCCCGCAGCTCGAAATTCACCGAGAACATGATCACCGGAACATCCCGGGTGGCCTCGTCCTCCTTGAGCAGGCGAAGCACCTCCCAGCCGTCCATCCGCGGCATGTTGATGTCGAGCAACACCAGGTCGAAGCTCTGCTGGTGCAGGCGAAAGAGAGCCTCTTCCCCCGAAGGCGCCGGCTCGACGCCGTAGCCGGCCCCGGCCAACAGCAGGGAGGTCATCTCGAGAATCTCCCGGTCGTCGTCCACCAGGAGGATCCGGGGCGCCGCGTTCATCGGGCCGGCTCTCCGCCGGCCACGGCCGCCCGCCGCTCTCCCTCGGTACGGACGAAGCGACTGAGCCAGGCGGCGGTGTGGGCGTCGATGTTGACGAAACGAACGCCCACTCCCTTGTCGAGCCCCGGACCCGGTCCACAGCGCACCACCTCGGTGCTCAGTTCCACCTGTCGACCGGCGGCGGTAAAGCAGAGCGTGCCTCTCTCTCCCGGCTCCACGCGGCGACGCAGGTCGAGCAGGGCCCCCGTGATGGAGAGGTTGACGCTGCGGCCTTCCACCACCTGGTCCGCCAGTACCAGGCGGACGGCCAGGCGCACACTGCGGCGCAACGCCACCCGGTCCCTCAGGGCGAGCACGTGGCGCATGGCCTCCTGCAGCTCGTGGCGCGTCACCGGCCGCGGAATGAAGACCTTCACACCGGCCGCCAGGTAGCGCTGACGATGAAGACCCAGGCCGATGTAGACCACCGGGATCCCGCGGGTCGCCGGCTCGGCCTCGAGGGCGCGGCAGGCCTCGAGGGCGTCGGGGAAACTCTCGCCGTTGCGCAGCAGGATGACGTCGGGGCGCAACCGCGTCGCCAGGGCCACGATGTCCTGGCCGGCGCGCACGGGAACCAGTTCGAAACTGGAGCGGCCGAGAGCCGTGCCTTCCAGCTCCGCCATCAGGCGCGCATCATCGACGAGGAGCACCCTGGTCATCCCTGCCCCCGCAGATCGGAAGAAAGAGAAACAGCTCGAAAACGCCGAAACAGCGGGGCTTTCCGCCGATTCGTCAGCGAAATGTACCATCACCCCCGGGGCGGCACAACGCGCCCCCGGGGGAGTCGGTCATCGAGGTCGTGGCGGGGTGGAGCGCGGCTCCGGCCGGGGGCTCAGCTCTGCAGCGGGCCCGACGAGCAACTTGTGGCATCGGCCTTGGCGCAGCCGGCAGCCCGAGCTTCGACCTTCTCACGGTAGAGGATGACAGGCTTGGTGTAGGTCTTGTTGGACACGCGGCGACTCCTACTTGGTTTGCCTTCCATGGGCGAACTTAGGGTCGCGCCCTCCCGCGGACAAGCGGACGGCAAGGCTCCCGCCGGGACGAAGGTGGCAGGCGAAATATATCGAAAGGTGATGGCGGAGAACGGAGTCTCTCCGGAACTTGCCGCCAACTCCCGCAAGAGGAAGGCGGCCTTCCGGCGGTCAGCGCCGATCGTCGGGGCGCTCGGCCAGGCCGCTCCGCTTCACGACGCGGTCCGCGGCCCGAGCCACTGCCGGAGCACCCGTTCGATGGATTCGACGCTGACCGGCTTGCTCAGGTAGTCATTCATGCCGGCCCGCTCACACTGTTCGCGATCCTCGACCGACGTGGCCGCCGTCACCGCCACGACGGGCAGATTCCCCAGGCTCGGGATCTTCCGGATCTCCCGGGTGGCCTCGTAGCCGTCCATCGCGGGCATCTGGCAGTCCATCAGCACGAGATCCACGTCGCCCGCCTCGAGTCGATCCAGGGCTTGCCGGCCGTCGACCGCCCGGGACACCCGGCAGCCGAGGCGCTGCACGATCCGTGCAGCCACCTCCAGGTTGACCGGGTTGTCATCGACCACGAGCACATGCCCTTCGAACCCTCCCACGCACCACTGCCGACGCTCCTTCTGGACGAGGGGCGGATCGTCGAGCAGCATGGCCGCCACCTTCCAGGACAACAGCGGCCCGGCCAGCTTGCGCACGTCCGACTCCAGATCTTCACCGCCGGTCCAGCCCTCTCCGGCGGGAGGCGCCAGCCACACCAGGCGGCTTCTCCCCCCCGCGGCATCCGCGATCCGCCGCAAGCGATCGACCGCCCGCTCGCCCCGCCGACGTCCCACCAGGACCCACGACAAGCCACCCGCGGGGCACTGCACTTCGGCGCCTGCGTCGCCCACGTCGACCCGGGCCCCCATGGCGGCCAGCGCCCGGGCCAGATCGCGGGCCACCGCCTCGTCCTCCAGGTCGACGAGCACCTCGACGCCATCGAGGCGCGGCGCCGAGACGGCCTCTTCGGAATCCACAGGCAGCGTGAACCAGAAGCGGCTCCCGCCCCCGTTCCGGGCCGCCGCACCGATCCGCCCTCCCATGGCCTCCACCAGGCCCTTGCAGATCGCCAGGCCCAACCCCGATCCTCCGGGCCGACCGCGAGCCGAAGCCTGCTGGAAGAAGGGCTCGAAGAGCCGCGGGATCTCCGCCTCGCCAAGTCCGGGCCCGCTGTCGACGACCTCCACCATGAGTTCCGAACCCGCGGAGCCGCCCGCCAGCCATCCCAGGCGCACGAGCACATGGCCCCGCTCGGTGAACTTCACCGCGTTGCCCACGAGATTGCCCAGTACCTGGCGCAGTCGCTGTTCGTCGGCGGCGACGGTGCGGCAGGCCCGCGGATCGGCGACCGCCGCCAGGAAGATCCCCCGGGCCGCGGCCTGGGGAGCGAAAAGCCGGACGACGTCTTCGCAAATGCCTCGAGGATCGATCGGCCGGGGATCGAGTGCCAGCCCTCCCGCTTCGAGTTTCGACAGATCGAGCACCCCGTTGAGCAAGGTCATCAACGCCCGGCCGGAGGATCCGAGCAGATCGACCAGTTCCCTCTGTTCGTCGCTCAACTCGGTGCCCTCGAGGAGTTGAGCGATG
Source organism: Acidobacteriota bacterium (assembly GCA_030949985.1). Lineage (NCBI taxonomy): Bacteria > Pseudomonadati > Acidobacteriota > Acidobacteriota bacterium. Next base: position 48,321 of record JAUZRX010000015.1, on the reverse strand, counting down.
GCCATCACGCCGTTCATCGGCGTGCGGATCTCGTGACTCACCGTGGCGAGGAAGCGGCTGCGGGCTTCGACAGCCTGGGTCAGCTCGTCGTTGAGCCGCTCGAGCTGGCGGGTTCTGCGTTCGACATATTCTTCCAACTCGCGGGCGCGGCGCTGCACGGCCCGCAGGCGCCAGCGAACGACCCCGACCGCCAGCACCACCGCCGCCAGCAGCACGCTCCCAAGCAGCCACCACCGATGCCGGAAGGAGGCCGGGACATCGAGTTCCGCCGGCCGGTCCCCATCTCCCTCCGCCACGCGTGTCCGATCCGCCGCCCCGAACTCGAACGCTGCGCTGCCCGGCGCCCGGTGGACCGTCATCGGGCCGGGGCCCACGAAACGGCGGCGAAGATCGGGACCGTCGTGCCGGGGCGGCCCCCCGCCGCGGCGCGAGGCCGCCCGGTAGTGCGTGGCGGGGCGTGGGAGATGCACCCATCCTTGCCCCACCACGGAAGCCCACGGACCCCCGGCCTGGTCACCCCGCCTCCCACCGGTCCCGCAAAGTCCGGTGCCGGTGCCGGCCAGCACCACGAAAACCACGATAGTCACCAGGCGCCCGGCATCGAGAGGAAGTCGACAGCCTCCCGAAAACCCGGCGTCCCTGCTGCATACCGCCCGAATCAACCGGCCCTCCCAAACCCTCCCGAAGCAAGTCCTTACCAACGTCCCGCCTGACCTGCTGCGCATGATAGCCGGGGTGGGCGGGCTTTCTCCAGTGGCTCCCCGCGGTCCCGCGGAACCCGCTTGTCACCCCCCCGCCGCGGCGAGTGGGGGTGGCCGGCGCACCGGCTGCGGCGGCGCGACGGAAAAGGCCCTTGCGTCGTGGGGGTTGCTGCCGCGCCGGTCCGGGCGTGTAGAATACGCTTTCGTCCCGATTGACCCGGAGTGAACCAGGATCTCCCCCGGCTTGCCGCCGGGGGGGCCCACGCCAAAAACCCAAGGAGGTTTGAAAGATGAGAATGCCGCTCCTGATCCTTGCCGCCCTGGCGCTGTCGCTGGCGGCGTGCGGCGGAGGCGAACAGCCCGCCGCCCCGGCAGAAACCCCGGCTCCCGAGGCCACGGCCGCCGAAACGCACACCGAGACGAAGGCGGACGCCGCGAACTGGGAAGTCGGCCAGGCGGTCGAGATCTCCGGCACCCTGGGCTGCGCCCACTGCACCTACCACGTCACCGACTCCTGCGCCGCCGCGATCCAGACCGCCGATGGCGGCTACGTCGTCCTGGATTCCGACCAGGAGAGCGAACTGTTCACAAAGCGCTACGACAAGGCCACCGTCGAGGTGCAGGGCACGATCGCCGAAGCCGGTGATCCGCCCAAGATGCACGTGGAGTCCTACGACTTCGGCTCCTGAGACCCAACCGAGTCCCGTCCCCGGTCCGGACCGCTCCGGACCGGGGATGCCGTCGGCGGTCCCGAAGGGCGAACGATGACACGCAGGCTGCAGGTCGCCGGCACCGGCTGTTCTCGCTGTGTCCTGCTCGAGGCCCGCGTTCGACAGGCCGTCGACCTCCACCAAGGCCAGGTGGAGGTCGAATCCGTTTCCGGCATCATGGAAATCATCGCCCTTGGGCTCCAGGCCGCTCCGGCCCTGCTCCTCGACGGTCGAGTGCTCGCCGCCGGGCGTGTCCCCTCCGTGGAAGAAATTCTGGAATGGCTCGACCCGGCCCCCGATCCCCCGGACGATGCCATCGATGCATCGCAGCCGGATCCGTCCCCCTGACTCGAAAATCAGCCTGTCGGCGCTCACCACTCCATGGCATTTCGTTTTGGCCCGCCCTGCTCCCGGGGCCTTGACCGGTCACCCGCTTGCCCGTAGATGCACGGGCGGCAGCGGTGGGAGGTGGGAAGATGCATCGAGAAGTACGCGTCCTCGAGGGCGCCGGCCCGTGGCCGTCGCTCCGGGATGCATGGGACCGCCTGGTGGAGGGGCGCGGGGCGAGCGCCGATCTCTACGACACCTGTTCATGGCTCGAGTCGTGGGCTGCGGTGGCGCCGGCACACCTGATCACCCGCATGCGCACTCCCGCCGTCTTCGAAGACGGCCGCTTGCGGGCGCTGATGCCGATGATCGCGGGCCGATCGGGACGCTGGACCATCCCCGCCATCGGCTATCGTCCCCGCTACCGCGTGGTGGTGGATGAAGAGCGACCCGACGCCTCGCTCCTCGCTCCCCTGGTCGAAGCGGCGGCCGGGGCCGGTGCCCGCGAACTCCAGCTTCTGGCCCTGCCCTCGACCGACCCGCAGGTCCGCCCCCTGTGCCAGGCACTCGAGAGCAGCGGGTTCCGGATCCACCTGACAGAAGGCACCACCGAGTGTCTCGCGAACGCGGAACCGAGTTGGGACGAGCATGCCCGTCGCTTTCCCGAGGTGCGCAGAACGACCCGCAAGCGCCGGCGCAAGGCGCAGACCCTGGGTTCCCTGCGCCTGCTGCGCTATGGCGGCGAAGGGGGCCTGCCTCTCGACGAAGGGTTCGAAACCTACCTCCGGGTCCACGCCGCCAGCTGGAAGGGCGATCTCCGGCCGCTGACCGCCGCCCACCGTCAGCACCTGCTGCGGGCCGCCGACCGACGCCGGTGGGTACGCCTGTTCGTGCTGGAACTGGCGGGGGTGCCCGCCGCCGCCCACATCTGGTTCCGGCTCGGCGGCCGGGCCATCTCCTACTCGACGGTCTACGACCAGCGGCTGGCCTCCCTGTCCCTGGGCACGATCATCCAGTGGGAGACACACCAGGCGGCCTGGGAGGAAGGGGCTCCTGAGATCATCGACTACCTTCCCGGCAAGGGCACCTACAAGAGCCGGCTCGGCACCCTGGCGCCTCGCCTGCTGGTTCTCACCGCGCTTCGCCGCCGCCTCGTCGCCGGCCTGGCCCTGCCCCTGGCGGGCACGGCGCGACGGACCGCGCGACGCACGGTCCACCTGGCCCGGAAAATCGGGGCGAAGGTCGGCCCGACCCGGTCCTCGCGCGGCCGGGCCGCCAACGAAACGCCGGCCCCGATAGCGCCCCGGATGCTCTCGCCCGGCCCGGCGCCCCCCCCCTGTCCCATCGAGCGCCTCGAAGCTTCGTCGAGCACCGAACTCTTCCTCGCCGTGGCGGGAGGCTGGTCGAGCCCGCGGGCGATGAAGGCCAACTGGGGCCAGGACGATGTCTGGTGGCTGGTGGGCGCGGTTCCCCGGGCCGCCGTGCGCCTGGGCCGCGGGAAGGAACCGGGCGCCCCGCTACCGGTGCGGGAGATCGTGCATTTCGAAGCCGATGCCGCCGTGCCCACCGAGCCCATCCTCGAGCAGCTCGCCGGAGCCCTGGGCCGTCAGATCGTCGTTCCGCAGCCGGCACGCCATGGCGCCGGCCCGGGCTCGGCGGTGAAGATCCACCATGCGGTTCTGCCCTGGCCTTGCCCGCGGGCGCCGGCCTGTTGAATCACCGCGCCGCCGCACCCCGACCCTCGAGCAGGACGAAAGGCGAACGGCGGGCGGCGCCTCGATGGCTGCGCGACAGCTCCCGCCGCGCTTCGAGCAAGGCCCGGGGAGGCGTGGCGCCGGCAGCCAGCGCGCGATGAAAGGCGACCATCAGCCGTGCGGTGGAGCGGTCGGCCACGGGCCAGAGACTGACGAGGACGCCCCGGGCCCCCGCGTCGAGAAAGGCGCGCCCCAGGCCTACCACCCCCTCCCCCGGAATCACTTCCCCTTCCCCCGTGCGACAGGCCGAGAGCACCACCAGGGCGTCGGCCAGATGCAGCTTTCTGATCTCCTCGAGCCCCAAGCGCTGATCGTCCCCCAGAATGATTCCGCAGCGCCGGGGATTGCGCGTCGAGGCCGTGGCGTGGGTGGCGAAGTGAAGGGTACGGAAGTTCTCCACGGGCAACGCGAACAACCGCTCGAGGGTCAGCTCCTGCTCCACCAGGAGCTGCGCCCGCCCGCCCCACAACCCGGCCAGGCGGGACAACTCCCAGGCGGCCCAGGGCAGGTCCGGGCGGCCGCTGCCCTCGAAGCGGCTGCGCCCCGCCAGCAATACCGGAGCGGGCCGGGGGGCGGTCCGGGGCGGATCTCCCAGCACCGGCAGCAGGGACAGCTCGAGGCGCAGTCCCAGGGGCTCGCCGTCCATGGCCCCCGGCAGCGGCAGGGCGCCGAAGGGCAGCAGGGCCAGTTCCCGGTCCGGGACGATCATCAGGCGACGACACGCCGCCAGGTGCCGGCCGAGAGGCTCCAGCAGCAGGCGGGAGAGTTCAGCGCCCTGGGCGGCCCCGCCACCGGCGGCCAGTGCGGCCCGGAAGGCCTCGACCCGCGTCCGCACCGCCGCGTGTCCCCCCACCCGGACCAGTTCCGCCTCGCCCCGCCGCACCACCAGGGCCACCCCGCTGTCTTCCCCGAGCAGGTAGGCCACCACCACCTCATCGGGAGCCAGTCGGCGCTGGAGGCCGGCGAGCAGCTCACCCGGCGGCAAGCCCGGCGTCCGGCTCCGGCCTTGCCGCTGAAGCAGCCCATAGACCGCCTCCACGGGACCCGCCGCCGCGGTGCTCTCCCCTTCCCCCATCCAGGCCAACGCCAGGTCGGCCCAGGGCTCGAAACGCTCGCGCAGGAAGCGCAGGCCCGCCCCGCCGGGTTCGAGGGAGCCCCGCTGCCCCTCGAGAAGCGATACCGCGCGTTCGAGCGCCTCCCGGGCCACCGCCCCCTGGCCGAGCGCCATCCGCGCCCGGCCCTCGAGCCACCAGCCGACCCAGGCATCGCCCCCTTGGGCGGCCGTATCCCCCTCGCGGTTGAGGGCTTCGAGCCGCCGCAGACCACCTGTGGCGTCCCCCGCGGCCACCTGGGCGGCGGCGGCAAAGGCCCGGGCCAGCCGGGCCAGGGGCTCGTCCCTGCCCCGGGCCAGGCCGACGGCCTCCTCGGCCAGGGCCCGGGCATGGGCGGCGGCCCCCCGCGCGAGAGCCAGCCGCGCCAGGCCGAGCCGGGCTCGGGCGACGAGTTCGGGCTCCCCGTCGTCCACCTGCTGCAACCACTGCATGGAAACCGCCGGCTGGCCCAGGGCCCGGTGGAGGTTGCCCAGCACCACGGCGGTGGCCGCGGCCGTCCAGTCATCGCCCTGCTCCACCGAGCGCTGGTGGATGGCCTCGAGCAGGGGGCGACCGCCATGGACGTCCCCGAGTTGGATCAGCAGCACCGCCTGGTTGTAGGCGGCCCCCCGAGCCGCCCCGGCCAGGCCCAGCGCCTCCAACTCGCCGGGCACCCGGGCGAAGAGTTCCACCGCCTCGCCGACTTTCCCCCGATCGAGCAGCACCGGGACGAGGTTGTTGCGCAGGAAGGCCTGCAGGTCGTCCCGCTCCGCCGCGATGGCCGCGTCGAGGGCCTGGCGGTAGAGACGCTCGGCCTCCACAAGCCGGCCGCTGCGGTATTCGAGCCAGGCCAGGTCATCTCCGGCGCGGGCGGTTCCCACCGGATCGCCGGCCGCGCGAGCCCGCTCGAGAGCCACGAGAAGACGGGCCCGGGCCGGCTCGATCTCTCCCCGTTCGGTGCACAACCGTCCCTCGATCCAGGCCGTTTGCCAGGGCTTTCCGCAGCGCGGATCGACGGCCTCCAGGCGGACGGCCAGGGCCTCGAGGGCCGCCTGGTTGTCGGCCCGCTCGAGGGCGGCCCGCCAGGGCTCGTCCCCCGGCGGGCAGGCTTCGAGATCCACGGGAGGGGCGTCGGCGGGGGGGCTGCCGCAGCCGCCCTGCAACAGGAGCAGGAGTCCGCACACGACGACGAGACCCGCCGCGCGTCTCATCAGGGAGGCGGCTGGTCCTCGAGGGTCACGCCGTAGGCCACTCCGTCTCCCGCGGCCCCCCCGAGATGATCGAACCCCGTGTCGAAGGTCGTTCCGAGTTTCTTCCACGGATTCTCCAGCACCGGGGGATCCCAGGGATTGACCAGCAGGGTATCGGTCGACCCGCCCAGGCCGAGTTGCGTGCCGCCGACACCGGGACAGATGCAGGAGGGATCCGGAAACAGGCAGTCGCAGGCACACGGACAGTCGGACCCGGCATCGATGCACTGGCAGTAGACGGTGTAACCCTGGGTCGAAGGACAGCCCGGAGCCTGCCACTCGAGGCGGATGTCGTCCTGGCTGCCGTCGCCGTCCAGGTCCGCCTTGAACTGGCCGGTGAGTTCCACCGCGCAGACCTGGGTCGCCGGCAGGGCCACCGTGACGGGACAGAGGTTGGCCGTGGGCCCCCCGCCCAGGGGCAGACGCGCCAGGCTGCCATCGGCCAGCAGACGGCTCAGGCTGTCGTCGTCCCGGTTGGCCACCAGCAGCCGGGTCCATTCGATGGGCCGGTCCACGGCCAGGTCCCGCGCCCCGGCCTCGGCCGCGAAGCGCTCGACGGAGCAGTCCGCCGGGTCGACCACGACGATCTCGTCGGCCGCCCCATCGAGGGCGAAGACCGTGTAGGAATTGGGCCCCGGGCCGGCGATCGCCACAGATGCGAGGGTCCCGCCGGGGGTACAACTTCCCCCGGTGTCCAGGTTTTCGAGCCCACCGGCGGGACCGAGAGGCATGACGGGAAAGCGACGTCCCGTGGCGGCCGCCGGTCGAAACGTGGAGGGAGCGGTCCCGGGTCCCAGTTCGCTGCGTCGCAGCAACTCGACCTGAGCCCCCGCCAGGAGATCCTCGCCGAGGGTCACCTGGTAGACCGCCAGGGCATCGGCCTGCGAGTTTTCCTCGATCACCCCGTACAGGGGCGTGTGCCGGCCCCGGCCCGCCGGCAGCCCGGACACCGACACGCTCGTCCCCCGGCCACGACCGAGAATCCCCCAGGTGACCACCGGGTGAGCGCCGCCGGTGATCAGCTCTTGCTGGTCGAGCACCACGAACACGGCGCGTCCGTCACTCAGCGTGCCGGCCACGTCGAGCAGCGAACGCAGGCCCCGGGCCCCGGTGGGGTCGACGAACCAGCGGGGCGGCGAGGTGGCGCAACCCCGCAACACCAGCCCGGGCCGGCCCAGGGCGGCCGCCACGTCGAAGTAGGGCGCCGCGGTGGATACCGCGCGCGCACGGACGTCGATCAGGCTGACCAGCCCCTGCTGGGTGACGAAAGCAAAATCGTCCACGGCTCCCGGTACCGTGGAGAAGGCCAGCCCCCAGGGCGGATCGACGGCCCCGTCTCCGTCGGGGTCGCGCAGGTCGATCACCGCGAGAGACGCGCCGCTGTCGGTATCGATCACCTCCACCTGGAGGGCGCACTCTTCCACCACCCAGGCCTCCGGCGGCGCGGAGGGGGCCGCAGCCACCGCCGTGGTCAACACAGCGGACGCCGTGAAAATCGTGCGAAAAAAAACCGTAACGTTCATCCCGGCTCCCAGAATTCGCCGCGCAGGCCCCAGGCCAGCCCCGGCGCGCCTCGATCAGAAGGTCGGGAACGGCTCGTGCCTGTTACATTTACCACGAAAAAGGTCTAAGTTAAGAGATCTTTGTCACCCCCCTCGAGTAATGCCGTGGGGGGTCCTGTCGACCTCCTTATTCCGGGAGCGCGAGCGCCGGCCTCGAGGCCGGCACGATTCCCAGGAGGATCGGCCATGAAGGGTGATCGCCTTGACCAGGCTCGACGCCAGCACCATCGCCAGGGTTCACGATGGTTTCCTCGCCGGGGAAGAAGACGCGGTGCGCACCGTGCAGGGGTGGGTCGAGGCCATCGTGAGGGGTGGCAACTGGCGTTTCAACGACCCGGAGAGCCTGGTCCAGGAGATCCTGCTCCAGCTCCTCCAAATCGTGCGCGCGGGCAAGGTCCACTCTCCGGGGGGCTTTCTCAAACTGGTCCGTACGACGGCCCGCTTCCGCTCGGTGGACGCCTACTATGCCCAGCGGCGCCGACGGGACCGGGAAAGCCCCGACACGCGGCTCGAGACCCGTCCGGCCCGGGAGCAGGATCCCGGCCAGCGGCTCGAGCACGCCGAACGCGCCGACCTGCTGATCTACATTTTCCAGCGCCTGCCCGAGGCCTGCCGGGATCTTTGGAAGAGAATCTACCATCGGCGCCAGAGCGCCTCCCAGGCGGCGGCCGAACTGGGCATCACGCCCAACAACCTGCGCGTGCGCCTGCATCGTTGCCTGGAACGGGCCCGGGAGATTCGCCGGGAATACGAGGCCATGGTCCCGAAGTGCTCGTGAGGTGCCGATCATGAACCCGCCTCATCCCGCCGATCTGCTGATTCCCTTCTACGCCGCGGGCACCCTCGACCCGGAGCAGGCGGCCCAGGTCGAGCGCCGGTTGGCCGAGAGTGCCGAGGCGCGGGAGCGGCTGCGCCTGGCCCGCGCTGCGGTGGCGTGGGGCGGGGACATGGAGCATCAGCCGGTGCATCCCCTGCTGCTGACCCGCTACGCCGAAGAACCGGACGCCCTCGAGCCGGCCACACGGCGGCACATCGAAGCGCTGCTCGCCGACTCGCCCCTGGCCCGCGAGGCACTGGCCTGCCTCGAGCGAACCCTGGAAGCAGAAGGGCGGACCGCATCGTCGACAGGCCGCCTCGTCCGGTGGTTCGAGGGGCTGTGGGCGACGTTGCGCGGGAGCGTGCTGCGGCCTCTCCCCGCCCTGGCCTACCTGCTGCTGGCCTGCGCTCTGCTGCCCATCTGGCGGCGGGAGACCCCCGCTCCCCTCACCGTGCCGCCGGTGGTCGTGGCCGCGGGCAGCGACGTCCGGCGCGGCGCAGGCGGCGCCCCCGACGGAAGACTCCTCCTCGACGGAGAGGGCCCCGTACTGATCGAACTCCACACCGGTTTGCTCGCCGAGGACCTGGCCGGCGCCACGGGCTGGAGCCTGGCCCTCGAGCAGGACGATACGACCCTCTGGAGTGTCGAGATCGACCGCGCGCGCTTCGAGATGAGCCCGGGAGGCGCCGTGCTGCGGGTGATGATCGACCTGGCCGCCCTCGAGCCGGGCAAGCCCTATAGCGCCGTGTTACGGGTGCACCGGCCCGGCGATCTGCTCGACGGCCATGCCCTGTTCCGCCAGGACCTGGAGCGCCGCTGAAGAGCAGACGGTCAAGCCCGGCGATGGGGTCGCACCGTCTATGATGGGTTCCATGACCGCCAAGCCGGCCATCGCCGTGACCCTGGTGCTCTACGCACTGGCCCTGCTCGTTCTGGGCTGGTGGGGCCGGCGGAAAACCCGTGACACCACCGATTTCTTCCTCGGAGGGCGCCGCCTGGGACCGCTGGTGGCCGCGATCAGCGCCTCGGCCTCCTCCTCGTCGGCCTGGACCCTGCTCAGTGTCAGTGGTGCGGCCTACTGCTGGGGGCTCTCGGCCGCGTGGCTCTTTCCGGCCTGCGTCGGAGGCTTCGCCCTGAACTGGTTCCTGCTGGCGCCCGCTCTCCAGCGCCAGGCGCGAGCCAGCGGCGCCCTGACGGTGACCCAGGTCCTCGCCGGGCCTTCCCATCGCCCCGGTTCCCGCACCATCAGCCTCTGCGCCTCGCTGATCGTGCTCTTCTCTTTCACGGTCTACGTCGCCTCCCAGTTCCTGGGGGCGGCGAAGACTTTCGCCTCCACCTTCGGCCTGTCGACGGATACCAGCCTGCTCCTGGGCAGCACCGTGGTGGTGCTCTACACGATGGCGGGAGGTTTCTGGGCCGTCAGCCTGACCGACACCCTCCAGGGCCTGCTGATGGCCGCGGTGGCGATCCTGCTTCCCGCCGCGGCCCTGGTGGCGGTGGGCGGCCCCATCGAGTTGTGGCAGGCGATGGGCCGGGTGGAGGAGATCCGGGACGCCGGCCGGCTGGTCGGCGCCGGACCCGCGGTGTTCCTCTCACCCACCCGGGCCCTGGGCCCGGCGGCCCTGGGCCTGGTGTTGGGCCTGCTGGGCATCGGCCTGGGCTATCCGGGACAACCCCACGTGGTCAATCGCTTCATGGCCCTGGCGGGAGATCACCGCACCCTGGAGCATTCCCGCCGCATGGCCATGGGGTGGGCCCTGACGGTCTACGGCGGCATGCTGCTGACGGGATGGTGCGGGCGGGTCCTGCTCGCCCCCCTGGCCGACCAGGAGGTGGTGTTCATCGCCTTGACCCGCCACCTCTTCCCGCCGGTGATGGCCGGAGTGATGCTCGCCGCGGTGCTCTCGGCGATCATGTCCACCGCCGACAGCCAGCTGCTGGTGGCCGGTTCTTCGGTCACCGTGGACCTGGGCCTGGCCGGCCGGCGAAGGGTGCTGCTTCACTCGCGGCTGGTGGTGATCCTGCTCTCGACGATGGCGGTGGGGCTGGCCCACTTCGGCAGCCGGCAGATTTTCGCCCCGGTGCTCTTCGCCTGGTCCGCGCTGGGCGCCGCCTTCGGTCCACTGTTGCTGGTCACCGCCCTGCGGGGCCCGGTGCCGCCGCGGCGCACCCTGGCCGCGATGGGGGCAGGTTTCGTGCTCAGCGTGGCGGCCTACTCACTGCCCCCGTTCAAGGGAGGCGCCGCAGAACGGGTGTTCCCCTTCCTCGTCGCCCTGCTCATCGCCCTGGGGCCGCCGGGCCGACACTGGCTTCGCCGGACCCGAACATCCAGAATACTTGCGATGGAGGCGGACCGGTCCGACCTCCACAGGAGGAACGCTCAATGATCACAGTCGGCACCAAGGCTCCCGATTTCACTCTGCCCGACCATCTGGGCCGGCGGGTTTCTCTCGCCCCCCTGCTGGGCAGGCGGCAGGTGATGCTGCTTTTCTATCCCCTCGACTTCACTCCCACCTGAAGCCGCGAAGTGCCGGCTGTCGAGGCGCTGCGTCCGCGCTTCGAAGCCGCCGGCACCCAGGTTCTGGGTGTCAGCGTCGACAGCGTCCACTGCCACGCCAACTGGGCCTGCGACCTGGGGGGCGTCGCCTTTCCCCTGCTCGCCGATTTCCATCCCAAGGGCAAGACAGCCTCCGCCTATGGCGTCTATCTCGAAGACCACGGCATCAGCGACAGGGCGACGGTGATCATCTCCCACGATGGAGTCGTGCGTTTCGCCGAATCGGTCGGCCCCGGAGGCGAGCGGGACATCGAGGCCCTGCTCGCCCGCTGTGAAGCCATCGCCGCCGAACATGGCAAGCCCTCATGGACCCCTCCCGCCAGGGAGCTGCCGGACGGCGTCACGCTCTACGTCAAGAGCCGCTGCGGCTTTTCGCGGGCGGCCCTGCTGGCCCGGGAAAACCTGCACCTCGAACATCGCATCACCGTCAAGAATGTCACCGAGGATCCCACCGCCGGCATCGAACTCGAGCGCATCGCCGGCAAGACCCAGGCCCCCTGCCTGGTCATCGAGGGCAAGCCGCTGCACGAATCGGAAGAGATCATCTCCCTGCTCGTGGACGCCACCGCGCCCCTGCCCGACTGAAGATCTCCGCGACCCCGTGAAAAAGAGCGGCGCCCCGCATGACGGGGCGCCTTCTTTCTTTCCGGTCGACTCGAATGCGTGACGACGAGGGTGACTCGGTCGTCGTCGCGATCACCGCCGTGATCATCGTCGTGATCGTGGTCGTCTTCGCAACACGGCGCAGGACCCGAAGCCCTCGACTCGAAGGACTCCCCATGTTCCGCACGCCTTCGGCGCCGACCGGGGGCGTGCGTCTCCCCCCGAACCGTTCCCGCCCCCCGGCGGTCGCCCCATCGCCAGGTACCGCGCGAATCCCCGCGGCCCTCCCACGACACCCCTCCATCGTGGAGCTATCATCACAGCCCGCGGAAAACCCATCGCGCGGAAAAGGCTGGAGGGAATTGGCATGGACAAGACGCCAAGCGGCGGGGCGCCGAAGCGAGAGGACGCGGACATGCTCGAGGCTCACGCACGGTTGGCCCGGAAGGTCCTGGCCCGCGAAGTGGAAATGCCCTCCCGCGAAATGACGACGCTGCCCGAGCATCTGCAGCCCGGTGCCGCCGGGCGGACCCTCGCCACCGTAGTCGCCGCTCTCGACGAGGTTCTCAGCCAGACGCCCTCGGCAGCCAGCCCGCGCTTCCTCAATCAGCTCTTCGGCGGCCGCGATCCGGCGGCCACCCTGGCCGAAATGCTCGTCCCCCTGACCAACACCTCGATGTACACCTTCAAGGCGGCGGGGATCCAAATCCTGCTCGAGCAAGCCATCGTGGCCCGCATGGCACGCTGCGCCGGCTTTCCGGAAGGTGAAGGAACCCTGACCCCCGGGGGCTCTCTCTCCAACATGCTGGCCCTGATGATCGCGCGCAACGAAGCCCTGGCAGACACGCGAGAACATGGCGTCGGCGGCCGCGCGGCGGCGATCTACACATCCGACCAGGGGCACTATTCGATCCGCAAGAATGCGGGGGTCCTGGGGCTGGGCCGCAGCTCCGTGCGGGAGATCCCCTCCGACCGCCGCGGCCGCATGCGTGTCGACGCCCTGCGCGAGAGCCTGCGACAGGATCGGGCCGCCGGGATCCTTCCGCTGATGATCAATGCCACGGCGGGCACGACCGTGCTGGGGGCCTTCGATCCCATCGCGGACCTGGCCGCCCTGGCCGCCGAGGAGCGCGTCTGGCTTCATGTGGACGGCGCCCTGGGCGCCTCCGCCCTGCTCAGCCCGCGACACCGCCACCTGCTCGACGGCCTCGGGGGAGCCGACTCGTTGACCTGGAACGCGCACAAGATGATGGGCGTGCCCCTCAGTGGCTCCGTGCTGCTCCTGCGCCGCAGGGGCCTGCTGGCCCGCCATCTCAGTGAACAGGCCGACTACCTCTTCCAGGCCGACGCCGACACCCTCAACCCCGGAACACGCTCGATCCAGTGTGGACGCCGAAACGACGCCCTCAAGCTCTGGGCCGCCTGGCTGTATCACGGAGACGAGGGCTACGGCCGGCGCATCGAAAGACTCTTCGCCCTGGCCCGCCACGCGGCGAGACGCCTGGCGGGCGACCCGGCCTTCGAGCTGCTGCTCGAGCCCGAGTCCGTCAATGTCTGCTTTCGCGTTCGCGGCCACTCCAGCACGGCGATCTGCGAGGCCCTCGATCAGCGACGCCTGCTCAAGATCGGTCACGGCGAGGCCCTCGGTCGCCGAGCGATCCGCCTGGTCTGCGTCAACCCGGACCTGGGCCCCTCCGACATCGACGCGATCCTCGACACCATCCTGCAGGTCGCCTCCACTTTGCCCGCTCAAAAACCTCCCCGCATCGAAAAGACACCAACGGACCGCTAGCCGACGATCGCGGCCAGGCGCGGCACCTTCCCGGCGATCCTGATCGCCACTTCGCCCAGCGCCTCGATGCGGGACCGGAGCTCGGCCTGCGTGACATTCAGGCGCGAGGCCTCCTGGACCACCGCGAGCAGCCGGTTGTAGGCCTGATAGCCGCCGCCGCCTGGAGCGATCGCGTCGATCTCTTCCCTCGACAGGCCGGAGAGCTGGTCGATCGCATCGCGGTACTTCCCTTTGAAGGCCTCGTCCGCCCGCTTCAGCGCAGCTCGAACGCGCCGACGAAACCGGTCTCTCTTCTGTTGCCTGCTCAGCCTTGCGGGCATCCCCTCCCTCCCTTTCTACTCGCCGCCGTGCACCGGGTCCCGGGCTCCGGTCAGGCGGCGCACCGTCTGTGGCAGCCTGTCCAGTTCCGCGTCGACTTCCCGGGCCTTTTCGAGAGCTTTCTCCAGCCGCCGAGACAGCTCCGCCACCCGCCCCGCGGTGCGCTCGCGATACTCTCCCAGACCCAACTCGGCCAGTGTCTCGGCCTGTACGTCGTGAACCTTGACGACCGAGGCCAGGTGGCCGGTCACCACGGCATTCGCGCTCCTGAGGGCGTCGAACGCCGCATCGATGCTCTCGAGCACCTCCCGCCGCTGCTCCTCGATGGGCGCCCGCACTTCCCGGCGGAAGGTTTCGATCCGGCGCACCACGTCGTCCACGTAAACCTCGAGGATGTCCAGCGCGTCCAGATCCGCCCCTCGCGGGTCGACGGATTCCCCGTCGGTCCGACTCACGAGGCGGACCAGGTCCAGATCGTCGATCGACCGCCTGATGACAAAAGGCCGGTAGACCGTATCGACGAATACGTCGATATCACGGAGAAGCCGATCGAAGTGCACGACGGCAAGGCGGCGGTTGGCGGCGTGAACCACCTCGAGATCTCGTCCCATGGTGACAGACAACTCGACCGACTCGCGCGGGACGGAAGCGCAGCCGACCCAGACCAGCACGCCGAGGATCCCGGCGGCCACACCTTGCACGGGTCTTCTCATCCTTTCCTCCCCAGCCCCCTTCTCACCCCGCCATCGCCTTGTAGATGCGCCGCAGTTCCTGCTCGCCCTTCTTCGAAACGCGCCACTTCAGAAAGGCCCGCACCCCCATCCGACCCCGTTGACTGAGAAATGCGATCTCCGCCTCTCCCAGGTCGAAATCGGTGAAGCCGATCGTCTCGCCCATGTCGATGAAGACGGTGCGTGACCAGTCGTTCTTGTGCAGATGCATCTTGTTGGCGACGGCCCGCATCAAGGTCACCAGGGCCCAGCCATAGTGCACGATATTGTCGATCTGAAATTCCTCGTTCTGCCAGTCCACCAGGTTGGCCTGCAACTCGCCGCTGGTATCCAGGCGGAAGCCGAGGGTCTCGGTGTTGAAAACGTGCTGCGGATGTCTTGCGTAACCGATCGGCAGTCCGCGGGCCCGGCACGCCAGGTACCGGGTATGGTCGAAGAGGTTGACGGGGTAGTTCCACGTCAGGCCGCCGTCCACCAGCACGTCGCCGCCGCCGCCGCGAGCCGCGGCGAAAAAGAGCGGGATGCTCATCGACACCCTGACCGCGTCTTCGACCTTCAAGTCCGGAGTGTGCCGGCTCTCCGCGCTGTAGATCTCACGGCGCTGCCGACTGAGGTTCGAACCCACCAGGTAGAGGGCGGGAAGTCTCACCCCCTTGCCGGCCACCGCACGCCGCCACCTGGCAAGCTCCGCCAGAGTCGGGCGCGGAGGAGGCGGCTGCACTCCCACGGCCTTGCTGGTCCGTCGGGTTCCGACCCGGATCTGCCGCCGTATCCATCGACGGAAGGCATCGCCCCTGTACCACCCGTAGCGGGTCAGCAACCTGGCCGTATCCCGGGCGAAGCCGAAACTGTCGTCCGTGAAGTCCCTGAAGTGGGTTTCCCGGAGCACCCGGCCGAGGGCCGTCGCGTCGAAGCCGCAAGCCAGCAGGCAGGCCGTGATGGCGCCGGCCGATGCGCCCCCTACCCGCTCGACGGCGTCGAGGATGCCGAGTGCCTCCAGTTCGGCCAGGGCTCCCTCGTAAGCGATGCCCCACACACCACCGCCTTCGAAGACCAGGTTGCGGATCCGTCCCGGGTACGTCCGCTTGACCGTTTCTTCCCACTTGCCCACGCTCGCTCCTCCCCGGGCCGCCGCGAGTCGGCGGAACACGACATGCGGCCGGGAACGATCCGGCGATCCCGGCACGAGCCCCTCCTCGTCGGGTCGCACGATCGACCGCGAGCTGAACGGTGGTCGACTTCGGGTCCATGGTTCCGATGGCGAAACATCCGACACCCCGTCCATCGGCTCCGGCGGAGTCTAACACAGCGCCGGGCGGGGGATGGCGCGGCCATCCCGGCCTGGAGCGGATGCGTGGGGGCGCCATCTCGGGAGCGGAGATCTGCCGGGCGCCGGGAGCGACTGGAGCGGGCGACGAGGTTCGAACTCGCGACCCTCAGCTTGGGAAGCTGATGCTCTACCAACTGAGCTACGCCCGCTCGACGGCGCCGGTCGTCCCGGAAGTGCGAACGGTAGCCCGAGCCGGGCTGCGGTGCAAGTGCCCGGGATGCCCGACAGACGGCCGCATGCCCCGGCGCCTATGCCGTGGTCGTACGCGCGGCGGCCAGGCCGAACTTGCGGATCTTCGAGTAGAGAGTGGCGCGGGTGATGCCCAGGGTCTCGGCGGAGCGCTTGATGTTCCAACCCGTGCGGGTCAGGACCCGGCGGATGACGATCTCCTCGACTTCCGACAGACGAACGGTGTTGAGCTGGAAAGTGCCCTCCACGCCGCCGGCGGTTCCCTTGACTTCCGGGGGCAAGTCGTGGATGTCGATCACCTCGTCGGTGGCCAGCACCACGGCACGTTCGATGGCGTTTTCCAGTTCCCGCACGTTGCCGGGCCAGGCATAACGTTCCATGGCGGAGACCGCTCGGTCCGTAAAACCACGCACGGTCTTGCCGCAGCGCTTGCCGAAGGCCTGGAGGAAGTGCTGGGCCAGGTGAGGGATGTCGTCCGGTCGCTCCCGCAGGGCCGGAAGGTGAATCGGAATCACGTTGAGGCGGAAGTAGAGGTCCTCACGAAAGCGCCCCTCCTTGACCTCCCGGGAGAGGTCGCGGTTGGTCGCCGCCACGAGCCGCACGTCCACCGGCACGGCGGTGTCGCCCCCCACGGGTTGGACTTCCCGCTCCTGGATCACCCGCAACAGCTTGACCTGCGTGGCCACGGGCAGGTCGCCGATCTCGTCGAGGAAGAGAGTGCCACCATGGGCCTTGCGGAAGACACCGGCGCGACGCTTGACGGCGCCGGTGAAGGCCCCCTGTTCGTGGCCGAAAAGCTCGCTTTCGAGCACGCCCTCGGCGAAGGCCGAGCAGTTGACCCGCACGAAGGGTCCCGAGGACCGGCCGGAACGATTGTGGATCGCCGCCGCGACCCGCTCCTTGCCGGTGCCCGACTCTCCCGTGATCAGCACCGTACTGCCCGCCGGGGCCACCGTGCGGATCAGGCTGTAGACCCGCTGCATCCTCGGGTTGCGGCCGATCAACTCCTCGAACTCTCCGGGCCCCTCATCGCCGAGGGAGGCTTGGGCGCGCTCCTCCCGCTGGGGGCCCGTCGCGCGGCGACGGAGCCTTTCGAGAGCCCCCTGCACCGCCGCGACGAACTCGTCGACATGGAAGGGCTTGGCCAGGTAATCGAGAGCGCCGGCCCGCATCGCGGCCACGGCACTTTCCCTGGAAGCCGTGGCGGTGATGATCATCGAGGGCATTCCGGGATGCAGTTCCTGGATCCTGGCGAGCAGGTCCAGGGCATCGAGGTCCTCCAGCTCGTAGCCGGTGATCAGCAGGTCGTAGCGGCTGCTCTCCAGCTTGGCGAGGGCTTCCGCGGCCCGAGAGACCACATCCACTTCGTGACCCGCACGGCTCAGAGCCCCGGAGAGAGTCTCGAGGGCGAAAGGGTCATCATCGACGAGCAGAAGTCGTGCCACGGGGACCATCCGGTTCTCCGGTAACGCCGTCTTGACCAGAGGGCGTTGTCGAGAAAACCTATCGGCCGGGAGCCACGGTTCTTGAGCTTTCGCAGGTGTGTCGTGGAGTTCAGGCGCCGGCAACCGGTTCCGTCCGGTCCGCGCCCCCCTCTCGACCCGCGGGCTGCACCCGCAGCTCACCCTCCACTTCGAAGCCCGCCGCCGCGTCCAGCCGCCGCGCCTGGAGCTCTCCGTGGAAACGGGCGCCCGCCGCCAGATCGGCGCCCCCCGTCACCCGCAAGCGCCCCCCACCCCGGCCCTCGAGGTGCAGCCGCCGGCAGCGACCGGCCTTGAAGCGAAATCGTCCCCCGGCGGGCACGAGCAGGTCCCCGTCGAGGTCCAGCTCACCGTGGACCTCGCCGTGGATCACCCCGGCCCCCCGGCCCGTGATCCGGCCCTTCAGGCGGGCACCTTCGCCGGCCTGGAAGAAGCCTTCACCCGGGGCGACGGCGTTCATGCCCGCCGCTCGAGATAGAGGGTGAGTTCCCGGCCGTCGATGGTGACTTTTCGGACAGCCGCCCCCTCCAGCCGGGACCCGACGCGTAACGCGTCGGCAAGGGTCTCGCCGGCGATCAGGTCCCGGTGATCTTCAGCCGCCGCCAGCACTTCCGCGTCTCCCTCCAGGGCCACGACGATGCGGTCGGCGTAGTCGAGGTCCAACTCCTTGCGCAGAGACTGGATCCGATTGACCACCTCCCGGGCGATCCCCTCCCGGGCCAGGGCCTCGCTGATCTCGGTCTCGAGCACCACGACCACGCGCGGAGAGGAGGCCGCCGCGTAGTGCTCCCGTGCCGCCAGGGTGATGGCAACCTCCTCGGGGCCCAGTTCGACCCGCCGGCCATCCACCTCGAGCGTGATGCACCCGTCCTCGTCGAGCCGGTGGCGCAGGGCCGCCGCATCCGCGGTGGCCAGCGCGGCCTTGATCTTCGGCACCAGCTTGCCGTAGCGCGGGCCGATGGCGCGGAAATTGGGCTGCAGCCGCCAGTGTACGTAGGCATCGGCATCACCGCCGAACACCACTCGCTTGACATTCAGCTCGTCGGCGATCACCGCGGCGAGTTCCTGCACCCCCCGGGCCTGCTCGTCGGCGGCGAGGAAGATCCGCGCCTCGGACAGCGGCTGACGGACCCGAAGCTTCTGCCCGGCCCGGGCGGACAGGCCCAGGGAGACGGCTTCCCGCGCCAGGGCCATGGCCGCCGAGAGTTCCTCGTCGATCCAGGCCTCGGGGAGTTCCGGCCAGTCCGCCAGGTGCACGCTCTCGGGCTGGGCCTCGGGCCAGGCACCGTGCACCAGGGTGCGGTAGACGTGGTCGGCGAAGAAGGGCACGAAGGGCGCCGCCAGCAGCGAGAGATCGACCAGCACCTCCCACAGGGTCCAGTAGGCGTCGGCCTTGTCCGGCTCGAAACCCGGGGCCCAGAAGCGCGCCCGGGAACGGCGCACGTACCAGTTGGAAAGGGCGTCGACGAAACGACGCAGCGCCGTGGCCGCGTCGTAGGCCCGGTAGGAGTCGAGAGCGGTGGTGACCCTGCGCGCGGTCAGGGCGGTTTCGGAAAGGATCCAGCGGTCGAGCCGCCGCCGTTCGGCTACCGGGCGGTAGCCCTTCCCCGCGTCCAGGTCCGGCAGGGCGCCCCCCGCGCCCAGGGGCAAGTCCCGGGCTGGATCGAAACCGTCGATCGAGGCGTAGATCAGGAAGAAAGAGAGCACGTTCTGCCAGCGGACCAGGAAGTCGTTCTGTTGCTCGCGGATCGCCCGCAACGAGTTGCGTGTGTTGTTCCACGGCGGTCCCGCGGAGTAGAAGAACCAGCGGAAGGCATCGGCCCCGGGAGGGTCGTCGAGCACCTCGATACGCACGCTCTCGCCCGGAGTCAGTCCCAGCGTCCGCCGCAGTCCCGCACCGAGCACCACTGATTCCTTACCCACCGCCCCCGACACCAGGCGCCCGGTGGCGCGGCGGGCGGGATCATCGGCCCGGCAGACGGTCAGCGTCGCCCCCTCGGCCATGCCGAGGGTCTTGACCTGGGCCGGTAACAGCATCAGCGCGTCATCCTCCGGCGCCGCCCCCTTCACCGGCGTGTCGGCCAGGCGCAGTTCGAAGGCCCCTTCGAGCACCAGGTCGGGCGGCGTGTAATTCCCGGAACTCTTCGACTCTTTCTTGCCTTCCGGATCGCAGACGTGGCCAAGCACGATGCAGGTCTTGTAGGGATGGGGGAAGGGCCGCAGAGGGTCGAGACCGTAGCGCCGCTGGGTCTGTTCGTCGAAGAGCAGGGTCGAACACATCAGCAGCGAGTAGAACCAGCCGCGGGTCTGATCGATGGCCTCGGAGATGAAGTCGGCGGGGAAGGCCTGCCGAAACTCTTCCACGCCCCGATGGGGAAAGCCGAACTGGGCGAAGGGCATGCAGCCCGAATCGAACCAGCAGTCCACCACCTCGCTGACCCGCCGCATCTGACCGCCACAGCCGGGGCAGTCGAAAGTGATCGCATCGACCCAGGGCTTGTGCACCACCAGGTGCTCGGAGAGCGAAGGGTCCTTGCGGCGGGCCTCTTCCCAGTGCTCGAGTGCCCTGTGGTTACGGGCGATCGCCTCGTCGAGGCTGGCCAGCGCCTCGAGATGGTCGCAGGCGCTGCACTCCCAGATCGGCAGAGGCGTGCCCCAGTAGCGTTCGCGACTCAAGGCCCAGTCCACGTTGTTGGCCAGGAAATCGCCGAAACGACCCTCCCGAATATGCTCCGGCAGCCAGTCCACCTGCCGGTTGTTCTCGATGGCCCTGGCGATCTCCTCCGTCGTGCGGATGAACCAGGCCGGGCGCGCGTACTGGATCAGGGGATCCTGGCTCGCCCGCCAGCAGAAAGGGTAGTCGTGACGATAGGTGCCGGTGGAGAAGACCTTGCCCTCCGCCCGCAGCTTGCGGATGATGTCCCGGTCGGCTTCCTTGCAGAAGCGTCCCGCAAAGTCGGTCACCTCCCCGGGAAAAGTGCCGTCGGGCTTGACGAGTTGCAGGAAACCCAGGCCGTTTTCCCGGCAGGCGCGGAAGTCGTCCTCGCCGAAGGCCGGCGCCACGTGAACGATGCCCGACCCCGACTCGTCGCTGACGAAGTCGGCGGCGATCACCCGGAACGCCGGCCCGCCCTCGGGTTCGGCGTAGCGGAAGAGAGGCTCGTAGACCTCGCCCACCAGGGCCTGGCCGGAAAAGGTCTCCAGCACCTCGTGTTCGAGGCCGTCGAGAACCTTGGCCGCCAGCGGGGCGGCGAGAATCACCTTCTCGCTCTCGCCATCGGCGTGCGACACCCGCACGAGCAGGTAGTCCAGGTCCGGCGAGACGGCCAGGGCGATGTTGCTCGGCAGGGTCCACGGCGTGGTGGTCCAGGCCAGGTAGGACACGCCTTCCCTCGAGCGGCTGCGGAAGCGCACCACCACCTCGGGGTCGTCGACCTCCCGGTAACCCAGGCCCACCTCCCCCGACGACAGGGCCGTGCCCCCCTGGGGCCACCACCACACCACCTTGTGACCCCGGTAGAGCCATCCCTTGCGGAAGAGCTCGGAAAGCGCCCACCACACCGATTCCACGTAGGAGCGGTGGTAGGTGACGTAGGCCTGGCGCAGATCGACCCAGAAGCCGATCCTCTCGGTGAGCTGTTCCCACTGGGCGGTGTAGCGAAAGACCGAGTCGATGCAGCGCCGGGTGAAGGGCTCGACACCGTAGCTCTCGATCTCTTCCTTGCCGTGGATGCCCAGCTCTTTCTCGACCTCCACCTCGACGGGCAGCCCGTGGGTGTCCCAGCCGCCGATGCGTGGCACGTAATAGCCCCGCATGGCCTTGTAGCGGGGGAAGAGATCCTTCACCACACGGGTCAGGACGTGACCGTTGTGGGGCAGTCCGTTGGCGGTGGGCGGTCCCTCGTAGAAGACGAAACGCTCCCCGTCACGACGCTGGGAGAGGGAACGGTGGAAGATGTCCCGGTCCTTCCAGAAGCGGAGGATCTCCCTCTCGATGCGGGAGAAGCTGTGCTCTCCCCGCGGACGCTCGTAACCCATTGGCTTCCTCCGGAGTCCCCACCCCGCCGGCAGCACGACCCCCGGGGGCGAAGTGCCGTATTCTGCCACGCCACCGGGCGCCGACCAATCGCCCCGGTGCGCGAGGGACCGCTTCGGCTGCTATCCTCCCTGTTTGGCCACGTCGGGGAGCGAAGGCCCCCGAGCGGGGCGAGGAGTTCGAGTGAGAAGCACGAAGGGCGCGTTTCTGCTGGCCCTGGGCCTGCTCGCCGCCGACCAGGCCAGCAAAGCCTGGGCCGCCTCGGGAGCCCTGGACAGGCCCGTGGAGCTGGTGCCCGGCCTGCTGCGACTGACCCTGGGCTACAACAGCGGCGCCTTGTTCGGCATCCTGGCCGACCTGACCGGCCCCCCGCGGACGCTGATCCTGCTCGGCATCCCCTGCCTGGCCGTGGGGCTGATGGTCTACCTGCTGCTGCGCACGGGGGCCGCCGATCGAACGGCCCGCCTGGCCCTGGCGATCATGCTGGGCGGTGCCCTGGGCAACCTGGTCGACCGGATCCTCCACGGGCGGGTGGTGGATTTCATCGACGTTCACGCCGGCTTCGAACCGCTGCACTCGTGGTTGGTCGGGATTTTCGGCACCTCCCGCTGGCCCACCTTCAACGTGGCCGACATGGGTCTTTCCTGCGGTGCCCTGCTCCTGTTGGCGTCGAGTCTGGGCTTCAGCCGCGCGCCGCGTACCGAGGCGAGGGACGATGCACCCCTACCTGATTGACCTGGGCCGCTGGCAACTCCCCTGGCTGGGCGAAATCCACGTGGCGTTGCCCACTTACGGGCTGCTGGTGGCCAGTGGCGTGATCCTCGCCTGGATCTGGATGCAGCGCAGGGCGGAGCGGGAAGGCATCGACGCCGAGGCCTCTTCCCGGGCCGCCATGTGGGCGCTGGGGGGAGGTCTGCTGGGGGGCAAGTTGGGCCTGCTGGCGGTGGAAGGGTCCTGGTTCCTGGCTCACCCGGGCGACCTCCTCAAGGCCGACTTCCTCCAGGCCGCGGGGGTGATCTGGACCGCAGTGCTGGGGGGCCTGGCCGGACTGCTCTACGCCGCCCGCTCCGGTCGACTGCCCCTCGGGCGCCTGGTCGACGCCGCGGCCCCGGCCATCCCCATGGCCCAGGCCATCGGGCGCCTGGGCTGCCTGATGGCCGGCTGCTGCTTCGGCAACAGCTGCTCGGCCCCCTGGGCGGTGGTCTATGCCTCCGTGGAGGCCCGCCGGCGCACGGGCGTGCCGCTGGGCATCCCTCTCCATCCCGCGCCGCTCTATGAAGCGCTGGGTTCACTGCTGCTGGTGTTGCCCGTGGCCCTCTGGGCGACGGCCCGGCGTCGACGGCCCGGGGAGGGGGCCGCCGCTTACCTGGCGACCTACGGCACCCTGCGCTTCGGCGTGGAGTTCTTCCGTGGCGACACGATCCGCGGACTGTGGCTCTCGGGAACCCTCTCCACCAGCCAAATTCTCTCGGCGCTGATCGTTCCCCTCGCGGCGGGGGCCTGGATCTGGCTGCATTTCCGACCGGCGCCGCAGAGCGCGGCGGCCGAGGCTTCCGGGATCGCCCCGGCTCCCCCCGGGAAGAAAGCGGGGCCATGAGTGGCGTCGCGCACCGACACCGGGTCGAAGCGCCCGAGGCGAAACTGCGCCTCGACCGCTTTCTCGCCCTGCGTCACCCCGAGGTCTCGCGCTCGCGGCTGGCCGCCCTGGTCAAGGCCGGGGCCGTGCGCGTCGACGGTGCCGTCTGCCGCAAACCCTCCGAGCCCCTTTGCGAGGGCATGGACGTGCAGGTGGTCATTCCCGAGCTGGTCGAAGAGCGCCTCGAACCGGAGGCCATCGCCCTCGAGGTGATCCACGAAGACGACGATCTGCTGGTGCTCAACAAGCCGGCGGGCCTGGTGGTCCACCCGGGAGCCGGCGTGCGCCAGGGCACCCTCGCCGCCGCCCTGCTGTATCGCGACCCGGGGCTGGCGGGTATCGGCGGCGCGGGCCGCTGCGGGCTGGTCCACCGACTGGACCGGGGAACGTCGGGATTGATGGTGGTCGCGCGCAACGACCAGGCCCACCGCCGACTCTCGGCGGCCTTCCGCCGGCGGGAAGTGGAGAAGGTCTACGACGCCGTCGTCTGGGGTCGCCCCCGGGAGGCGGAGGGCGAGATCGAGCGTCCCATCGGCCGGGACCCCCGCAACCGGGTAAAGATGGCGGTGGACGTACCCCGGGGCCGCCACGCCCTCAGCCGTTACCGGGTGCGGGAGGAGGTCCCCGGCTTCGCTCTCGTGGCCGTACGCATCCTCACCGGCCGGACGCACCAGGTGCGCGTCCATCTCGCCGCCATCGGCCACCCCCTGGTGGGCGATGCGACTTACGGAGGGGAACGCTCCCGCTCGGTGGTCGACCCCCTGCGCCGCAAGGCCGTGCGCACCCTGGGCAGACCCGCACTCCATGCCCGGCGCCTGGCCTTCACCCACCCCACCACCGGCCGGCGCCTGGCCTTCGTCTGCGCCTGGCCGGAAGACCTCGAGGCCCTCTGGACGGCCCTCGGAGGGAGGCCGAACCGGTGACCCGCAACCCACCGCGAAGAGCGCGCCGGCGCTGGGGGATCATCGGCGCCGGACGGGCCGCCGGAGCCCTGTCGAGGGCCCTCGGCGAGCGTGCCCGCGGGGCCGGGCCGGCGGTTTGCGTATGGGCCCGCCGGGTGGCCCGCGCCCGCGCCCTGGGCCGGCTGCCGGGCGTGACCTCCACGGCGAGCCTGGATCGCCTGCTCTCCGGCTGCCGGACGGTCCTGCTGGCGGTGGAGGACGACGCTCTCGAAGCGATGACCCGGCGCCTGGTCCAGGCCTGGCCCACCCCCGGTCCGGATATCGTGCTCCACCTGGCCGGCGCGCGACCGGCGAGCGCGCTGGCCCCGATCGCCGAACGGGGCGCCGGCACGGGGGTCTTCCACCCCGTCGTCGCCCTGGCCGGACCCACCTCCGCCCCGCGCCTGAAGGGTGCCACAGCAACGATTTCCGGGGACGCACGCGGCCTCGACGCCGCCCGCGCCCTCTGCCGGCACCTGGGACTCGTGCCGGTCGAGATCGCCGACGAAGACCGCCCCCTGGTGCACCTGGCCGCCGTACTCGCCGCCGGCGACCTGGTGGCCCTGCTGGGCCTGGCCGAGGATCTGCTGCGCCGGGCCGGGGTCCCCGGTGACGCCGCGCGCAGACTGCTGGCCTCCCTGGCGCAAAGCGCCGTGGAGGCAATGGAACGGGACGGACCCGGGGCGGCGCTGACGGGCCCGGTGGTACGCGGTGACCTGCGAACCCTCGCGGCCCACGAGCAGGCCGCCCGGGGCCAGGGTCCGGAGGGGCGGCGGGCCCTCGAAATTCACCGGCTGCTGGGCCTGGAAAGCGCCCGCCAGGCCGCCCGTACCGGGCGCCTCGCCCCCTCCACCCTGCGCCGCCTGCGCCGCCTGTTCGGCGGCCCTCGGCTTGCCGGCCCCGCCCGCCGCCCGTAGTCTCGGAGCCAGACTTCGAGGAGATCGACCGCCCATGCCCGGAACCCGCCGCCTGCTGATCCTCGCCACCCTCGTCGCAGCTCTCGGCCTGGGAATGCCCCTCGAGACGCCGGCCCAGGACGTTCATGCCTCCGAATCCCGCGGCGGCCCGAAGAAGCCGACCCGCAAGCGCCGGGGGGCTCGCCTCGAAGCACCGCCGCTGACCGCCGAGGGCGTGTTCACGGGGACCTGGCGACGGGTGGCTCCCGGCGAGCGTCAGGCCCTGCACCTGCGTCGGGGCGAAGACGACCAGTGGGAACTGCGCCTCTACTGGACCGCCGGCAGCACCTTCCAGCTGGACACCCAGTGGGAGACGCGGCACGAGATGCTCGTCCAGGGCTACCCCTCCTTCATCGAGATCCGGGTCGATCCCGAGCGCTCCTCGGACGAAAGGATCATTGCCAGCTATCGCCGTGAGGCAGAGGGGCAGCGAGGCTCCAAACTGGTCGAGACCGGCACGCTGGAGATCTTCCGGGCCACCCGGGGAGGGCGTCTTCTGGTGTGGCAGATCGAGCCCCTGCACCGGGAGGTGACCGTCGCCGATCCCCTCTATCCCGACGAAGCCCGGCACCAGGAAGACAGCCGCCAGATCTGGATCATGGAGAAGATCGCCAACCGGCTCGTTCCCTGGGACGACATCCCCTGGTAGATGCCACGCCGCCCCGGCCCTTCGCGTGTCAGGACCCGCCCAGGCTGTAGTGCAGGGGAATCAGCGCCATCAGCAAGACGAAGCAGCCGATGGTCAGCGGTGCGCCGAAGCGCAGAAAATGGCGGAAGCGATAGCGCCCGGTGGACATCACCAGCAAGCAAGCCGGCTCCAGCGGCGTCATGAAGGCCAGCGAGGCCGCCACGGCCACAGTGATGGCGAAGGGCCGGGCGGGCGCGCCGATCTGCGCCGCGGTGGACAGCGCGACGGGCAGCACCACCAGGGCCGCGGCCGCGTTGGACATGGACTGGGTCAGCAGAACCGTCAACCAGTACATGCAGGCCAGCAACAGCAGGGGCGCAGCCTGCTCACCTCCCAGCAGGTGCACCAGATTCTCGGCGGCCCAGACGGCCGTCCCGGTCTCCTGAATCGCCACCGACACCCCGATCATCGCCCCGACCAGCACGATCAGCTTGAGGTTCAGCGAACGGTAGACCTCGTCGAGCGTCATGCAGCCGGCCAGCACGACTCCCATCGCCCCCGCCAGGAACGCCAGCGGAATCGGCACCATGCGGGTCGCTCCGGCCAGCACCGCGAGAAAGAAGATGAGCAGCGAGAGCAGCTCCTTGCGGGCTTCGTAACGGGGCAGAATCCGGTCGTCGAGCAACAGATTCAGCGGATCCCGGGCGATCTGCCGGATCCGTTCCAGCGGGCCCAGAATCAGCAGATCATCGCCCAGGCGCAACACCATGCGCCCCACCTTCTCCACGATGGAACCGCCCCGGCGCCAGACGGCGATCACGTCGATGCCGTAGCGGCTGCGGGGATCGACCTCGGCCAGGGTGCGACCGATCAGCGGCGAGTCGTAGGAGATCGTCGCCTCCACCAGGGCCGGTTCGCCGCCACTGGCCGCCGGCGCCTTGCGTGAGCGTTTGCGGGTCAGTCCCGCCGCCTGGGCGCCCCGGTTGATCGCCGCGGCATCCCCCTCCACCACGACCACGTCCCCCGCTCGCAGGCGGGTGTCCAGCACGCCTTCCGACAGTCGCGCCGCCCCCCGAATCAAGCCGATCGGGGACAGGCGATAGCTCTTCTTCAAAGCCATCTCCCGCAGGTTGCGACCGACGGCGGGCGAGCCTTCCTCCACCACCAGTTCGGTGATGAACACCCGCCTGATGTCCTGATTGCGAGCCTCGTCCTCCCTTCCGGCCCGGCCCGGAAGGAAGCGCGAGATCACGACCAGATAGAGCAGGCCGAATGCCGCCAGCGGCAGGCCGATCGGCGTCAGCTCGAAAACTCCCAGGGGCTCGAAGCCCGACCGGAACAACATGCCCGAAACGGCCACGTTGGTCGAGGTACCGGTCAGCGTACAGACCCCGCCGAGCAGCGACGCGTAGGCCACCGGCATCAGCAGGCGCGAGGGACGCACCCGGTAGGCCCGGGCCAGAGTCTCCGCGACGGGGATGAACATCGCCGTCGCCGCAACGTTGTTGATGAATGCGGAGACCACCAACACGGCGCCGAAAAGGGCGAAGGCCATGAACTCCGCCCGTCCCCCCGAGAGCGTCCGGATACGGTGGGCGATGCGCTCACCGGCACCATTGCGGACGAGGCTGGCCGAAAGCACGAGAATCGAGGCGATCATGATCAGAGCCTGGTCGCCAAAGCCGGAGAAGGCCTGCGTCGGGTCCAGGATACCGGTGGCGGTCAGCACCACCAGCGCCAGCAGGGCGACCATCTCCACGGCCAGGACCTCGGTCCAGAAAAGGACCATGGCCACACAGACCACGAGCACCACGACCAGGATGTCGACGCTCACCTTGAGTCAACCTAAACCCGGAAAATGGGCCGGATCCCTGTGGAATGATAACCTGAGCCCATGCTCCCCTGTCTTGCCCCCCTGCCGGCCCACCGCCCGCCGACCTCGTGATCGCCTCTTCCTCCCCGTCGCCGCGAGGGCCTGTCCTCGGTTCGCTGCTCGGTGTCCTCCGGGAATGTCCCGACTATCGCCGCCTCTACCTGGCCCGTAACGCGAGTCTCCTGGGGGACTGGTTCAACCTGCTGGCGGTCCTCGCCCTGCTGCGGGAACTGGGTGCCGCCAGTGCTTCGGCCGTCGGCACACTGATCATCCTCAAGCTGCTGCCGGTCAGCCTGGCCGGGCCCGCCGCGGGCGTCGTGGCCGACCGCTTCTCCCGCAAGACGATCATGATCGTCGCCGATGGGGCACGATTCCTGCTCGTTCTGGGCATGTTCGCCGCGCCCGGCTTCGGCTCGGCCGGCATCTGGCTGCTCTATACCCTGACTTTCCTGCAGATCACCGCCCAGGCCTTTTCCGAGCCGGCCCGCATGGCCAGCGTCCCCAACCTGGTGCCCGAGTCTTCCCTCGGCGCCGCCAACGCTCTCGGCGCGTTGACATGGTCACTGATGTACACCCTGGGGGCCGCCGTGGGGGGCATGGTGACGAGCCTGCTGGGTTGGCGCATCGCCCTGGCGGTGGATGCGGCTTCCTACCTGGTGTCGGTGGCGATCCTCGCCCGGGCCGGGATCCCCTCGCCCGCGCCCCGGGAAGGTCCGGGCGGGCTGGCCACCTGGCTGGGCCTGAGAGACTTCGCCGCCGTGGGCCGTTATCTGCGCGAGCACCCCAAGGTGGTGGCACTGCTCAGCGCCAAGAGCGGATGGGGTGCCGCCGGGGCGATCAGCATGATGCTGGCCCTCTACGGCGAGCGCGTCTATCCCCTCGCCGGCAGCCCCGACCTGGGTATCGCCCTGCTCTTCGTGGCCCGCGGCATGGGAACGGCACTGGGTCCCCTGATCTCCCGCCGACTGACCCAGGAGCGGGAGGGCCCCCTCAAGTGGGCCATCGGCCTGTCTTTCGTGCTCGCTGGAAGCTGCTACGCCTTCTTCGCCGGCACGTCCTATCTTCCCCTCGCCCTGGGCCTGGCGGTGCTCGCTCACATCGGCGGCAGCACCGTGTGGGTCTTCTCCACCCTGCTGCTCCAAAGGGAGGTGCCCGATCACTTTCGCGGCCGGGTCTTCGCCGCCGAACTCGGACTGTGTACGGCGGCGATCAGCGCGAGCACCTGGGGCTGGGGCTGGCTGATCGATCAGAACCGGGTCGACCTGCGCCAGATGACCCTCGGTGTGGCGCTGACCATGTTCCTGGCCGCCGTCGGCTGGATGCTGGCCCTGTTCGCCGCCCGCCGGGCCGGGCTACGGGTCAGAAGCGCTCACCCTTGGGCACGATGACGACGCCTTCCCCGGTGACAGTGAAACGCGCCCGATCGGCCTCCGCGTCGACACCGATCTTCGTTCCGGGCGGCACCACCACTCGTTTGTCGATGATCGCCCGCCGAATCTCGGCATGGCGTCCGACTTCCACCCCATCCATCAGGATGCTGTCGGTCACCGATGACCAGGAGTTGACCCGACAACCCGGACCGAGGATCGAGCGTTCCACCCGGCCGCCGCTGACCACCGTCCCCGGCGCCACGAGAGAATCGAGGGCGTGGCCGACACGTCCCTTCTCACCGCCGGCGAAGACGAACTTCGCCGGCGGGCGCTGGGCGGGGGCCGAGCGCAGCGGCCAGCTCTCGTCGTAGAGGTTGAAACGGGGGGAAACCCGGCAGAGATCCATGTTCGCCTCGTAGAAGGCGTCGAGGGTGCCGATATCCCGCCAGTATCGCGGTGAACCGCTGCCGGCGCCCTGGAAGACGTGAGCCGTCACCCGCGCCCCGGCCGCGACCAGGCCCGGCAGAATGTCGTGACCGAAATCGTGGCGTGAAGTCTCACTGCGGGCGTCGCGGGAGATGGCCCGCACCAGCTTCTCGGTGCGGAAGATGTAGACCCCCATGTTGGCCATGACCGGCGGTCCCTGCGGATCGATGTCCGAAGGTTTTTCCCGGAACCCCACCACCCGCCCCTTTTCCGCTTCCACCACGCCGAAACGGGAGGCCTCACAGGCCGGAATTTCCAGCACGGCGATGGTGGCGTCCGCGTCCGTCGCCAGGTGCTCGGCCAGCATCTGCCGGTAGTCCATGCGGTAGACGTGGTCGCCGGAGAGGATCAGCACCTGCTCGGGGCGCTCTTCTTCGAGCGTGTAGATGTTCTGGTAGACCGCGTCTGCCGTTCCCTGGTACCAGCGGCTGCCCACCCGGAGCTGGGGCGGGAGCACCTGGATATATTCCCCCAGTTCACCGCTGAGGAAACTCCAACCCTCGATCACGTGCCGCATCAGGGAACTGGCCTTGTACTGGGTCAGCAGGTGGATCCGGCGCAAGCCGGAATTGATGCAGTTGGACAGGGTGAAATCGATGATCCGGAAGCTACCGCCAAAGGGCACCGCCGGCTTGGACCGGTCTCGGGTCAACGGGTAGAGCCGCTCTCCCTTGCCGCCGGCGAGAATGAAGGTGGCGACACGCCGCAGGCTCTCCGGGTGAAGCGTCGGAACGAACTCGGCCGAGGTGGTCATCGAGGGACTCCGCTGGAAGGTGGGGTCCCCACCTTAGCCCGGATGCCGCGTGCGCGCCCGGGGCGAAAGCCCCGGGTGACGAGTCAGAGTTCGGGTGGGCCCACGTGGGAACGTTCCTCGAGCAACTGCCCGATTTTCTGCTTGAGTTCCGTGGTGTCAGGCCCCTTGGTGACATAGGCATCGGCCGCCCAGGAGGTGAAATCGTCACGGTAGGCATCGAAAGCGGTGTTGAGAATGATCGGCACGCGGCGGTCCCGATCGAGGATGCGGGCCATCGCTTCCAGGCCGTTCATTCCGGGCATGCGCACATCGAGCACCACGAGGTCGGGCTGCTCGCGGGTGAACAGGGCGACTCCTTCCTCCGCCGTCCCCGCCTCGAGAACCTGGTAACCGAGCTCTTCGAGTTCTTTGCGGTAGAGCAGCCTGAGGTTCGCCTCGTCGTCCACGATGAGGATTCTCGCCATGGGTCTTACTCCTCCTCTGCCGGCACCGGGGCCCGGGCCAGCGGCAGAACAATGCGAAAGCGGGCACCGCGACCGGGGCGGCCGTCGACGCTCAGGGATCCCCCACACTGGCGAACGAGTCGCCGGGAAAGGGCCAGACCAAGGCCGGTGCCCTGCTCCTTGGTGGTGTAGAAGGGCTCGAAAATTTTCTCCGCCTGCTCGGCGCTCAGGCCCGGACCGTCGTCCTCCACCACCAGGTGCACGGCACCCCTGAGCCGGAGGGCCTCGACCCGTACCGTGCCTCCGCCGGAAACGGCATCGAAAGCGTTGCGCAGCAGGTTGTCGAGGACTTCCAGCAGGACGTCCCGGCCGCCGCGTATGCGCGGCAAGCCCTTCTCGACACTCACCTCGAGGTCGATCCCCTGGGCCCGGGCCAGGCCCTCGTAGCGCTTCATCGCCGCGGCGAGCAACTCCTCGGGCAGCACCGTTTCCCTCGGGTCTCCCCGCGCCACCCGCACTTCCTGGCGTACCCGTTCGAGAATCGCCTCCATGCGGGCGGTCTCCTCCACCAGAATGCGGACGTCTTCCCGCCGGGGGTCGTCCTCACCCACGTTGCGCTCGAGGCGCCGGGCGAAACCGCCCACCACCGCCAACGGATTGCGGATCTGGTGCACGATCTCGGCGGCCAGTTCTCCGAGGGCCGACATGTGTTCGGCCTGCAGGAGCTGTCCCTGCAGGTGCCGGAGCCGGGTATGGGCTTCGTGCAGGTCGGACAGCCGCCGGGCCAGCTCATCGTGCAGCCGGGCGCGCTCGATGGCGCCGGCGGCCGCCGCCGCGATCACTCCGGCGAAGGTGAGAAGATCGTCCTCCGGCGCGGGACCGCCGGGCGCGACGGCCCCGGCCAGGACTCCCAACCGCCGGCCCTGGGTCACCAGTGGAGCCAACACCACCTGGTCGCTGCCCAGCAACCGGCAGAGCATCTCGGCCCCCCCCCCTTCACCTCGACCATGCACGAGAATCGACGCCGGACTCTCGAGGGCCGAGGACAGGACATCGGCCGTCTCGCCGAGGGGCACCGCCAGGTCACGGATCTCGAGTTCCATCCGGCGGTCTTCCCCGCTCGGCTCGGCGAAGGCCAGGTCTTCGAGCTGCTGGGCCAGGTGGCCCTCCCCGACACCGCCACCGGAGGCGGGCGAACTGCGCACCAGCCGGCCCCGCAGCACTTCCTTTTCGTCTCCCTCACAGAGAAAAAGCGCCCCCCGGGCCAGGGCCAGGCCCCGGGGATGGACCACGGCGGCGAGGATCACCCGCAGCACCTGATCCAGCCGCGCGGTTCGGGAAAGCACATGGTCGATCTCCCGCAGGATCGAGATCTCACCCAGCTTGCGCTGCAGAGCGAGGCTGACCCTCCGCTCCCGCGTGATGTCCGTGAGAATCGCCACGGCGGCCTCGGCCACGCCCCCGGGGGCCGGCAC
The DNA here is from genome assembly GCA_030949985.1 of Acidobacteriota bacterium. Classification (NCBI taxonomy): domain Bacteria; kingdom Pseudomonadati; phylum Acidobacteriota; species Acidobacteriota bacterium. The sequence goes on along the minus strand of JAUZRX010000015.1, from coordinate 16,510 downwards.
CACGGCCAGGGACAGCCTGACCAGGGCCTGGCCGGATCCGCTGTCGAGGCGCACCTCGTCGACCTCGAGCCCTCCCCGGCTGACCAGGATCGCAGCGAGCCGCTCCCCTCCGGCCGGCAAACAGCCCTCGGGAAGGAGTTCGCCCAGCGCCCGCCCCCTGAGCCGCTCGAGTCCCTCCCCCAGCAGCCGGACGGCGGCGGGATTGGCATTGACCACACGCATCGCTGCATCGAGCAGGAGGACTCCCGCGCTGACGTGCCGCAGGCCTTCGGCGAGCACCCTCTCGCGGAAGATCTCGTCGGAGAACAAACTTTCCGCCGGTCCCGCATCGATCACCACTTCGAGGAGCTGCCCCGAGGGGGTGCGCATCTGCACGAGCATCTGCCGCCGCCCGAAACGGCCGGGACGACGCTCGGGTATCCAGCACTGGTGCGCCTTCCCGGTCGCCAGCACTTCCTGGCGCCGACAGTCGAAGCAGTCACTTTCCCGGCGAAAGAGACTCTCGTGGCAGTCCTGTCCGATCAGGCCGCTGCCCCGGCTGCGCTCGAGGCCGGGGCTCAGCCAACGGATGCGCCCCTCCGGGTCGAGAAGGGCGAAATGCACCCCGCCCTGATCAAGGGTGGCCAGGACCTCCCTCGGATCAGTGAGCCGTCCCGCCATCGTCGCGGGGGAGTGCGAGCTTTCGTCGGACGTGGGAGGCCTCCCGACCCGTGATCGCGGGTACCGCGCAACACCCCGAAACGACGGCCGATGCGCGCCTCCGAGTATAACGCGCCCGACGCCCCCGGCGGGCAGAACCTGGCCCGGGAAAGAGGCGTGCCGGATCCACGATCCGGGTTAGACTTGGCGTCTTCCCCACCGATGGCGACCATCCATTTCCCTGCCCGGCGCAGCGCGGGGCGTGCCAGGAGATCGATCATGCCCAACGGCGTTTTTCAGGTTCCCCCCCCCAGCAACGAGAAGATTCTCGACTACGCCCCCGGATCACCGGAGCGAGCCGAACTCCGCGAGCAACTCGAGGCGTGGGCCGCCGAGCCCCTCGAGATTCCCTGTATCATCGGCGGCCGCGAAGTCCGGACGGGAAAGATCGCCCGCCAGGTGCTGCCCCACCGCCACCGCCACGTCCTGGCGGAATACCACATGGCCGGAGAGCGGCAGGTGCGCGCGGCGATCCGGGCCGCCACGGAGGCCTGGGAGAGCTGGTCCCGCATGCCCTGGGAAAGCCGGGCCGCGGTGTTCCTCAAGGCCGCGGACCTGCTCGCCGGCCCCTACCGTGCCGACGTCAACGCGGCGACCATGCTCGGCCAGTCGAAGACCGCCCACCAGTCCGAGATCGACGCGGCCTGTGAGCTGGCCGACTTCTGGCGGTTCAACGCCTACTACATGCAGCGTCTTTACCAGGAGCAACCCGAGAGTTCGCCGGGGTGCTGGAACGTGGTGGAGTACCGCCCCCTCGAGGGTTTCGTCTTCGCCATCACGCCTTTCAACTTCACGTCCATCGGCGGCAACCTGCCCACCGCACCGGCGTTGATGGGCAACACGGCGATCTGGAAGCCCGCCTCCACCTCGGTGGCCTCCAACTACGTGGTCTTCAAGGTCCTCGAGAAGGCCGGCCTGCCCCCCGGAGTGATCAACTTCCTGCCCGGCCCCGGCCGGGTGCTCGGACCGATCATCCTGCCCCACCAGAAACTGGCCGGTGTCCACTTCACCGGGTCGACGGAGGTCTTCCAGGGCATCTGGGAGACCGTCGGCACCAACATCCGGAACTACCGCTCCTACCCGCGCCTGGTCGGTGAGACCGGCGGCAAGGATTTCGTCTTCGTCCACGCCTCGGCCGAGCCCGAGGAGGTGGCCACGGCACTGGTCCGCGGCGCCTTCGAGTACCAGGGCCAGAAGTGCTCGGCGGCCAGCCGGGCCTATGTCCCCCGCTCCCTGTGGACTCGCATCCGGCGCCACATGAAGGCCCAGCTCGCGGAGCTGAAGGTGGGAGACATCACCGACTTCACCAACTTCTGCGGCGCCGTGATCGACAAGGCCTCGTTCACCAAGATCTCCTCCTACCTCGCGGCGGCCAAGCGCTCGAGCCGCTGCCGCATCGTCTTCGGGGGTGGCACCGACTCCAGGGAGGGCTGGTTCATCGAACCCACCGTCGTCGAGGTCGACGACCCGCGCTACCGCCTGATGCAGGACGAACTCTTCGGACCGGTCCTGGCCGTCTACGTCTACAACGACAGCCGCCTGGACGAGGCCGTCGAACTCTGCTCGACGACCAGCCCTTACGCCCTGACAGGAGCCGTTTTCGCCCGCGACCGCAAGGCCGTGCTGGCGATCGCCAACGTGCTGCGCCACAGCGCGGGCAACTTCTACATCAATGACAAGCCCACCGGTGCCGTCGTCGGCCAGCAGCCTTTCGGAGGAGGCCGCGCATCGGGAACCAACGACAAGGCCGGTTCGGTGCTCAACCTGATCCGCTGGGCGTCACCTCGGACGATCAAGGAAACCTTCGTCCCGCCGCGTCACTTCGGCTATCCCTTCCTCGCCCCCGACGCCTGAGGAGAACGCCATGGAAGCCGTGCGTACCGCTCAACGCATCGAGGGGGTGACCTACGCGGTCCGTGACGTGGTGCTGCTCGCCCGACAGGCCGCGGCCGCGGGCCGGGAGATGATCTACCTCAACATCGGTGATCCCTGCCAGTTCGATTTCCGCACACCGGAACACGTGCTGGAGGCGATCGTCAAGGCCCTGCGGGACGGCCACACCGGCTACGGCCCCTCGGAAGGCACCGCCGAGGCCCTGGAGGCCATCCGCCGGGATGCCGAGGAGCGCAAGGGCATCACCTCGGTTCAGGACATCCTGGTGGGCCATGGAGCCTCCGAGCCGATCGAGATCCTGCTCACCGCCTTGCTCGAGCCCGGAGAGGGGGTTCTCGTGCCGCGCCCGGGCTACCCCCTCTACCCCGCCGTGCTGGCCAAGCTCGGGGCCCGGGCGATCCCCTACGACCTGGACGAAAGCGCCGGATGGCAGCCGGATCCCGACCAGATCGAAAGCATGGTCGATGGCGGCACCCGCGCCCTGGTCCTGATCAATCCCAACAACCCCACCGGTTCGGTGGCCTCCCGCCGGACCCTCGAAAAGGTTCTCGAGATCGCCGCACGCCATGGCCTGGTGGTCCTCTCCGACGAGATCTACGACCGGATGATCCTCGACGACATCGACCACGTGGCCACGGCCAGCCTGCGCGACGACCTGCCCATCGCCACCTTCGGGGGACTGTCCAAGGTCTGGCTCGGTCCGGGCCTGCGCATCGGCTGGAGCGTGCTCAGTGGACCGGCGCGCACAGTCGCGCCCCTCGCCGAGGCGATGGGCCGGCTGGCCCGCGCCCGGCTCTGCGCCAACCACCCGATTCAGCATGCCGTGCGGCCGGCCCTCGACGGGCCCCGGGATCACATCACGAAGACCAACGCCGCCCTGCGGCGCCGCCGGGACCTGCTCGTGGAAAAGATCAACGCCATCGAGGGCTGGAGCCTGGTGCCCCCCCGGGGAGCTTTCTACGCCTTCCCCCGTTTCGACCTGCCGGTGGAGGACACCCGGCTGGTCCGGGAGATGATCCTCCAGCACGGCGTGGTGCTGGTCCACGGCAGCGGTTTCGGGCAGAAGCCGGGAACCGAGCACGTACGCATCGTCTTCCTCCCCGGCGAGGCGTTGCTCGACGAGGCCTGCCGGCGGCTGGCGACTTACACCCGGGGACTCTCGGCCTGATCCGCAACGCCCGGTGAGCTCTTGCGCGGCGGCGGCGCGGGCCTTTCCGTGCCGCCGTCCGCCGCTTCGAGCCCCCGGGCCCCGGCCTGGCGGTAGAGTTCCAGCAGATCCCGCGAGAGGCGGCGGGGGTCGAAGACGCTCTCGACGAAGGCCCGCCGGCCGAGCGGATCGCCCGGCACGCAACCGGGATCGTCGACGAAGGCGTCGAGCGCGGCGGCCCAGGCCTCGGCGTCCGCCCGGGGCAGCAGCAGGCCCCTGGGCGAAGCCGGGCGGCACTGCCACAGGCCGGGGCCTTCTCTCTCCCATCGGCAGCCCAGCAGTTCCCCCACGCCGCCCACCGCGGAAGCCAATACCGGCCGACCGACCCACAGGGCCTCGAGAATGCTGACCGGTGTCCCCTCCGAGCGGGAGGGCAGGACCAGGCCATCGGCGCGAGCCATCTCCCGCAGCGGATCGGGGCGCGCGCCCCGCCACTGCCAGCAGGGGCCCAGCCCGTAGGGGCCCAGGATCCCCTCCACCTCCGCGCGTACGGAGGGGTCGACAGGCCCCACCACCACCACTTCCAAGCGCCGCGCCTGCTTCGCGCTGCGGGCCACCAGCCGGGCATGGGCCCGGGCCAGGTGATCGAGCCCCTTGATCCGCACCCCCCGACCGACGAAGACCAGGCGCCGCCGGGAGCCGGAGAAGGCGCCGGGCGGCCAGGGTGGCGCGGGGCCGCAGGCGGCGGGATCGAAGGCCAGGGGTTGGACACGGATGGGAAAACCCGGCCGGACGCCCAGCAAGCCGGCGATCTCGTCCCGCTGTCCCGGGGAAAGAGTCAGCAGAAGGTCCGTTGCGTGACGCAGCAACCGCCGCTCGATCCAGCGCCAGGCCGGTGCGAGCTTCCCGGAGGCTTCCTTCGACAGGGAGTGGCCGTGAAAAGTGTGTACGAGCAATGGACCACCACCATCGAGGCGCCCGGCCAGCCGCCCCAGGGCCCCGGCCTTGGCGGTGTGGGTATGCACGACCCGGGGGCGCAAACGCCGCAGGGTCTCCCGCAACGCGGCGAGGGCCTGCAGATCCCGGCCGGGAGAGGGGCTGCGAATCAGCGCATCGAGGCGCAGCACGGGCAGTTCGGGATAGCCCTCCAGGCTGGCGATCGCCTCCTCCTCGTGGGGCCCCGCCTTGCCGCAGACCAGCAGGGGCTGGAAACCGCGCCGGCCCAGGGCATCGAGACTGGTGAGGACAGGCCGGGTCGGCCCCCCGACCACGAGGCGGGTCAGCAGGTGAAGCACCAGAGGCCGCGCGGACGATTCCATTGCAGCACTTTCGCAAAGGCTCCGCCTCGACGCAAGGAGTGCAGAGGGGAAAAAACACCGAATAGGATCGTAAGCCTGTGGACATTGGCGGGTTGTTGGGATAGTCTCCCGACCAGCGGCAGCCCTGCCGGTTGAGGCCGGGCCAATGCGGCGACCGGCGTGGTGCCCGGAAGAGGCCCGGAAATGGCCTTGCCACCTTGCCGAGGGGGCCTAGATTCGAACCGGAGGCGGGTTTACGCAACCGTCGAAGTTCGGTGCCTTTTGGGTATGGCGCCGGCCGCGGAGGATGAACGGCGTCCCTTTCGGAGAGGCGCCGCCGAGGGTGACCTTGGAGCAGCGATACAAGCGCAATCCACGGCTCGCCGAGCAGATGCTCGGCGGAAAGGCGGTGCTCCTGCACTACGAGGGGCGGCGCATTCTTGGCCTCAACGAGACGGGCTCCCGAATCTGGGAACTTCTCGATGGCCGGCGCACGCTTACGGAAATCGCCGACCTCCTCGCCCGGGAGACGGGGGCTCCCCGTCCCGACGTCCAGGCCGAGGTGACGGCATTTGTCGCCGATCTCGCCAGTCGCGAGTTGGTCGTTCAGACAGGCAAGGCAGCCCCCGTGGAACGCCCACGGGATCCCCGCCCAGGGTCCGGGCGGGATGTCTCGGAGGAGATGCAATGAAGGCAAGCGGTGTGATGCAAGGCGCGAAGACAGCCCACGCCGGACGATGGATGGCGCGGGTGGCCTTGGCCCTGGTCCTGGCCCTTGGGGTCGTGTCCTGGGCAACGGCTACGGCAACGAGCTGTGGTGGAGCCGAGACCGATGGCGGGGGGTACTCCTGCACCAAGCCCACCCTGCCGGATATGATCCCCGACATCTCTGGGACCGGCACGGCGATCACGAGTTGGAAGCCCAAGGGTTGCTCCGGTGACGACTGCTATGCCCTGGTCGCTCTCGGCTCGACCTTCACCTACTACGGTACCGCCTACACCGAAGGTTATGTCGGCAGCAACGGCTATCTCTCCTTCGGAGCCGGCTATACCAACGAGGTCAGTGCCGAATCGATTCCCGCGTCGCCCAACCCCAACAACGCGATCTACGCCTACGGCGACGACCTCAACCCGTCCGCCGGTGGCAACATCTACTACCAAGCCACCACCTGTACCGTGGACCGGGATTCGAACACGGTCAACGATTCCTGCTTCGTCGTGCAGTGGAATGCGGTCCCGGACTTCGATGCCACGGGAACCGTCACCGTCCAGCTCGCCCTGGACTTCGCCACCAACGAGGCGCTGATCGAGATCGAAGCCGAGACCACCGACGCGGGAACGCCCCGCCTGGTCGGCACCGAAAACTTGGCTGGCTCGATCGGCCTGTGGTACAAGCTGGGAACGGATACCGATTCTCGCGGCGCCACCGCCGCCGACCAGTTCATCTTCTCGCCCGACAATGGCGCGCCCGCGGTCAGCAGCACCACTCCCGCGGACAACGCCACCGGAGTCGGCGTCTCCACCAGCGTGGTCGTCAACTTCGACGAAGCCATGGACACCTCCTCGGTCTCCTTGACCGTTCTCTCCGGCACCGACCCGGGAGGCTGGTCGAGCACCTGGAGCAATTCGAACCAGACGGTGACCTACACCCATGCCGGCTTCAGTGACAGCGATACGCTGGCGCTGCAGATCACCGGGCAGGACGTCGCGGGCAACGCGCTGACCAATGTCAACAACACCGCCGCGACCTGTACCTCCGGCTATTGTTGGGATTTCACCACAGTCGACCTGACCGCGCCTTCGGACGTCAGCAAGCTGACCACCGCCGCGACCGACCTCTCGGTCACGGCCGAGTGGGCGCCACCGGCCGACAGCGATCTCAGCGGCTTCCTCGTGCTGCGCCACACCGGCGCTCCCGTCGATTCCGACCCGGTGGACGGTACGACCTATTTGGTGGGTGACGTGATCGGCACCGGCAACGACGTGGTCTGTGTCACCGCCGCTTCGGGCGGTGCCGTCGATTCCTGCACGGACAACACCGTGACCAACAACCAGACCTACTACTACAAGGTCTATGCCTACGACACGTCGAAGAACTACGCCGCCGGTGTATCCCGCACGGCTCTCCCGCGCTCGAATCAGAGCTACAAGTTCTCCTACACCACGAGTTCGAGCACCCTGGCCGCACCCGGCGTCGTCGCCAATACCTACATCGTCGGCACGGGCAACGACCGGCTGCTCCATCGCATGGCGGAGGCCACCGGCTCCCGGGGCACCTGGAATCCGCCGTCCACCGGTGGAGCGGTTCAATCCCGGCCGATCTCCGGTGACCTCGATCTGACGCCGGGCACCGACTACACGTCCTTCATGTCGGCCCAGAACGGTTTCCTCTATCGCTTCGCTCTCGACGGCAACGGGGCGACGGCCGAAGGCAATGCCGACGCCATCACGGACGCCGCCTGCGCCTCCGGCCTGCTCCAGGCCGGCCCCGTGGTCATGCTTCAGGACGCGGGCAACAACGGCATCACCGGCGACCAGGGTGTGATCGTCGCCACCCGATGCGGCGCGACAGACAACAAGATCCTGATCTACGACCTGGCCCTCACCGCCCTGCAGAGCAGTTACGACGGCGGCACGGGCGGCCTGGGCATCTCCAACGCCTCGCCGATCATCCTCTACATGTATACCGCCTCCACCAAGAACCTGGTCTACGTCCCCGTCCGCAGTGGCGGCGGCGAGTCCCTGGTGGTGCTGGCGGTCAACAGCCTCGGCCAGTTCGACTCTCCGCCCTATGCGGTGATCACGGGCATCGGCGACATCGATGCCACCCCCGCCTTCGCGCGCCGGGGCAGCAACCGGAACGACTGGATCGTCGCCGTCGGTAACACCGCCGGGGAAATCTACACCTACCAGTCGACCGCCCGCACCGGTGGAGCGGGAACGTCCCTCAACCCCGTCGACAGCTACCTGGTCGCCACTGGTGATGGCCCGGTCAAGGGCATCTCCATCAGCACCGGCGTGGCGGTCTCCCCCGGTTACGAGAACTGGCTGGTCTGGACCACGGACAACACCGTCCATGGCATCAAGATCGGCACCGATGGCTCGTTCGACACCACCACGTACTGGTCCCGGGCGATCGCCGGCGCCTCGGTTCCCCTGGTTCTGCGAGGCGTGGGCGGCGGTACGGCCACCCGCGTCTACGTCGGCAGTTCGGATGGCAAGCTCTACGAGCTGAACGCCGCGGACGGAAGCATCGTCTCGAGCCCCACGGTGGAATCCGGCAAGACCATCGGCGACCCCACCTTCGACTATGCCGACGGCACGAATCAGGGCATCGTCGTGGGGACCACGGGCGGCTCTTTCCACTGGGTGGTGCTGAACTAGAGGAACAGCGATGGGAAGCGGGAGGCCGGGCCTCCCCTTCCCGCGAGGAGATAGACTGATGAAGATCAACAACGACTCCTGCCAGAGGCTGATCCGCATCGCCCTGGTGGCCTGTGTGAGCCTGGCCATGGTTCTGACGGCTCTCGCCGATCGGCCGCGCAACATGGGTGTGCGCTCGGTACGCACGACTCCCGCCACCCGGGTGGCAGCTCCCGCATCGCTCCCTGCGCCCCCCGCGCCCAGCGCCTCCGAGGTCGGGGCCATCACCGCCCTGGTGGTCACCGACGTGGACCCGGGCGCCATCGTCCGCGAGGCCGGTCGGTACGCGGGTCCCCGCCCCTTCATGGGCCCCTTCGACGCCCACGACACGCTCAATGTCTACGTGGTCGCGGCTCTCGACCGGGCTCAGCTCGGCGACCAGCCCTTCGACCAGGTGACCACCTTCCACCTGCCCGATGGCAGTGTCTACGAGTCGCGGGTCACCCCGGTCGACCCGCAGGGCTCGCCCGGCCAGACCATCGAGCGCCCGGAGCTGGCACCCCACCCGGTGCGGGTGGCCCTGGTAGCGCCCTTGGGCCCCGTCGCCGCCGCCCTGCCCTCCGCCGCCGATCTCGGCGCCGCCGGGGACCAGGTTTTCACCAGCGTGATCCTTCCGGTCAGCGGCACCTGGATCACCAAGCACAACCTTTACGGAACGTGGACCGCTGAGGTATCCTTGGTCCGCGATGGGGAGGTCTTTGCCGCGGCGCAGACCTCCTTCGAACTCGGAAACTTCTGAGACAACGGGGGCTACCTGATGAGCGCAACCCAGAACGAGAAAAAGAAGACCTGGATTCGACCGGCCATCGAGTGGGAAGAAGATTACGAACCGGTGGTCTTCGCCGCGTCCTGCACCAGCGAGGCCTTCAACTGCGGAGGCGGAGCCCACAGCTAGGGGCCGCGACCATCGACCACCAGACAGACCGGGCCCCTCGTTGCGGCGAGGGGCCTCGTTCTACGCACCATGCGTTGGCGGAGAACAGAGCGTGAGCGGCGAGCACCATCGCACGATCAGCATCGGCGGCCTGTCCCTGGACATCGCCCTGACCCTCGATTCGATGATCGAGCGGGTCGAAGAGCGCTACGCCGGTTTCCTCGGCGACGCTTCCCCGGAGATGGAAATCACGCTGGAGATCGACGCCTCCGCGCCCTGCTTCCATCCCGTCTGGGTCGACAACCCTCCCGTGGAAGCCGAGGGCGACCTGGGTATCGCCTCTCTCCGGGGCGAGGGCCTGAGCGCCGTGATCGACTGGGACGCCCGCCGCGCCCAGGCCCGGATCCCCGATTCCCTGGCCCACCTGGACCTGATCGTGCGGATCGTGCTCGGCGGCCTGTTGCTGCGGGAGGGCGGCACCCTGCTCCACGCGGCGGCCGTGCGCCACGATGGTTTCGGCCTGATCTTCTGCGGCCCGTCCGGGGCCGGCAAATCCACCCTGGCGAAGATCTCGCGCGAGGCGGGTGAAGAGATCCTCTCCGACGAGATGGTCGTCGTTCGCCGCTCCGGCCAGGGAGTCAGGGTTTTCGGCACCCCCTTCTGGAAGGGCTCGCCGACGGCGGCTCCTGCCGGAGGCCTCTTCCTTCTCGAGCACGCCCCCACCCCCCGGGTCCAGCCCGTGGCGCCCGCACGCTGCCTGGCGGAGGTCCTGCAGGCGGGCGGCGCACCGCTCGCGCTCCCCGCGGTGCAGCAGGCCTTCTTCGACGCGGCGGCCCGTTTGATCAAGCGGATCCCCACCTACCGCCTGGCCTTCGCTCCCGATCCCGGGTTCTGGCGCGCCATCGACTCTTTGCCCGAATTTTCCTTCTTCCGCCCCCGGCGCCCGGCGCCGACGACTCTCCCGAAAGCCACGGCGCCGGCAGCCCTCGGGCCGATTCCCCTGCGTGCCCGCCCTCCCGGGCGGCAAGGAGGTACCCCATGAGCCAGGCACTGGCAGCAATGCTCAAGCAGGCCGAACAGAGCCTGGTCCCCCTGTCCATCCTTTTCGAGCTGACCAATCGCTGCAACGAGGATTGCACCCACTGCTACGTAGACCTGGGGGACATCGAAGGCGAACTGACCACCGAGGAAGTCACCGATATCCTCGACCAGCTCCGGGCCATGGGCACACTCTTTCTGACCTTCACCGGCGGCGAGATCTTCACCCGCAAGGACATCCTCGTCCTCGTCCGCCACGCCCGCAGCCTCGGCTTCGCGCTCCGCCTGTTCACCAACGGCACCCTGCTCCGCGATCGGGACATCGAGGTGCTCGCCGAAGCCAGCGTGATCGGCGTGGAGATGTCGCTCTACGCCATGGACCCCCAGGCCCACGACAAGGTGACGCGGATCCCCGGCTCCTGGAACAAGACCACCAACGCGGCCCGACGCCTGCGAGCGGCCGGCGTTCCCGTGGTGCTCAAGGCCCCGATCATGGCGGGCATCTCGCGGGAGTACGCCAAGGTCCTCGCTTTCGCGCGGGAAATCGGCGCGGAATACCGCTTCGATCCGACGCTCATCGTGCGGAACGATCTGGACGACTCCCCCCTCGACCACCGTATGAGCCGCGCCGACCTGCTCGGCTTTTGCATGGACCCCCACCTCGGTCAGGCGGTGGCTCCCGGTACGGGGCACAAGCCGGAGCCGGGGCAGTCGATCTGCGCCACGGCCCGACGGGTCGCCCTGATCTCCTCCCGGGGTCGGGTCTACCCCTGCTCTCAGCGTTTCCCGCCGGCAGGCTCCTTGCGCGAACAGAGCTTCAAGGAAATCTGGGAGACTTCGCCGCTGCTGCTCCGGCTGCGCAATATCACCGCGCAGGATCTGCCCGTCTGCTCCGGCTGTGAACAGAACTCATTCTGCGGGCGATGCTCGCTCGATGCCCTTTTCGAGGACGGCGACTTTTTCGGCCCCAACACCTGGCGCTGCGAACTGGGAGAAATTCGCGTTCAGGCCTACGAAAAGGGCGGAACCACGGAACTCGAAAAGATCCACGCCCGCATCCAGGAACGGGCCCGGTCAGGCGGCCGGCTTCCCGCCCTGTCTGCGTCGGCGGCGCCAGGCTCGACCGCCGGCCCAGGCGGCCAGGGCCAGTAGGTCCCGCGGCCGGTCCACCGACAGGGCCGCCACCAGTCGCCGACGCCAACCTCCCGGGCCGGCACGCTCCTGCTCGGCGCTGAGGGCCTCGATCCATCGACCACGGATCGAAGGACCGCCCCAGCGGCCCGGGAACCCGCCGCCGAAGAGGCGCTCGACCCGTGTCATCGCCGCCCCCAGGGCCACGGCGCCACCCACGTCCCGAGCCCGCTCGAGCACCTCCCGCGGCTGCACCCCCGTGGTTTGCAGCAGCAGGTACATGTCGAGCCACCAGACCCAGCGCGCCAGCGCACCGTGGAATGCGACGGCATGCAGGGCCAGGAAGACAAGCAGATCCTCGAGAGCCAGGCGGCCGACCGCCGCCAGTCCCGGCTGTGCCTCGGCACGGGCGAACACCGCATCCAGCTTCCAGTGCGTGCGGTGCCGGGCCCCCAAGGCCCAGTGCAGATCCACCTGCAGCCGGGGCCGGATCTGGCTGCGGTAGGTGCTGGCGAACCAGTGCCGGCGGGCATCGAGAGGATCGGGGTGGTCGCAGATGAAACCTGCCGCGGCCAGCACCGCCTCGGCCTGGTCGAGTTGCTCTGGACGCACCAGCAAATCGATGTCGTTGCTCGTGCGTTCACCCGGAGGATAGATCCGCTGGCAAAGATCGGCGCCCTTGAGGACGATCAGCCGAACCCCCTGCTGAACCGCCCGACGATCCAATTCGCCCAGGGTTTCGCAGAACAACCCCTGCTCGCCCACGCCCCGACGCCAGGCGGCCACCAGGTCGCCGGCGCCCGGCGAGTCGGCCTGCCCGTGGGCCGCGAGACGCCCCCCGGCGCGAGCGGCGAGACGATGGGCGCGGGCCATGGCGAGCAGATATCCGTCCTGCCCCCGAGGCCATGCCGGCCACTGCTCCGGAGCATGGCCGGAACAGACGGCCAGCAACCAGCGGGCGGCGGGGCTGCCAGGTTGGAAGGTGGGGTTCATTGCGCTCCGACGGCTTAGACCGTACTCAATGCCCATGCTAACCCGTCTGCACTCGGCTCGCCGAAGTCCGACCCTGCTCGTTCTCGCTCTCCTCCTGACGTTCTTCGGCCTGGTAGCGCCCACGGCCCAGGGCATGGCGGAGCTTTGCGACGGCCGCGACAACGATGCCGACGGCACCGTGGACAATCTCTGTCCCGCAAGCTGCTCCGATCCCAGGGCCCTGGAGGCGGAGCTGGCCCTGGCCGACGCCGCCTGGTCCTCCGATCTGGGTCGCGACCGGTCCCTGGTCTGGGATGGACGAGCCTACGCCGCGGTCTGGGTCGAAACCCAGGGGTTCGACACGCGCGTGGTGTTCCACCGCTTCGATCCGGCAGGTCAGCCTCTCGGTGATCCGCTGATTCTCAGCGATCCGGTACCCATCGACGCCAATGCCGTCATCGCCTGGTCGGGCAGTGGTTACGGCGTGGCCTGGTCGGCGGAGGATTTCGGCCTGCCGGAGCTGTTCTTCGCCGCCATCGATCAAGCCGGTCAGCTCACCGCGGGCCCTCTGCGCGTCTCCAGCGCCGGCGAGGACGCCCAGCGGCCGTCCATCGCCTGGGACGAGGATCGGTGGGTCGTGGCCTGGGCCTGGTACAACAGCCGCATCCACCTCCAGCGGATCTCTCCCGCGGGCGCCCTTCTGGGGGACGAGGTCTGTGTCACCTGCGATACCCCATCGGGAGCCGGCGACATCAGTCTCGCGCCGGGGGGAGGCCAGATGGGTATCGGCTACTCCGACAGCCATGGGGGCGTACGCTTCGTCCGTACCGATCGCCAGGGACTTCGCCTCGGCCCACCCACGGACCTGACCTTGCAAACCGGCGCCGGCCAGCCCAGCCTGGTCTTCACCGGCTCGGTCTACGGACTGGTCTGGTACGACCGCCGGGACGGCGACGACGGGATCTTCTTCAATCGCCTCGACATGGCCGGCAACGTTCTCGATACCGACCGCAGAATCAACGATGGCGACGCCTACGCGGGTACGCCTTCCCTGGCCTGGACCGGCGAAGAGTTCCTCGCCGCCTGGGGAGGCGGCAACGGGCCCGCCTATTCGATACTCTTCGCCCGCCTCGACGCTCAGGGGCAGCCCCTGGCCGCGCCCCTCTACATCCCCGCCGGCACAGGGCCCTACGCTCGACCGAGCCTGGTCTGGACCGGAGCCCGACCGGCCTGGATCCGAGACGAGGACGCGCTGGTCTCCCAACGCAATATCCGGCTCCGGCTGCTCTCCTGCTGTACCGATGCCGATGCCGACGGCACGGGTTTCTGCGACGGCGATCGGGACGACGGCGACCCCGATTCCCATCCCGGGGCCGTCGAGCTCTGCGACGGCCGGGACAACGACTTCGACGGCACCCTCGACGAGGGCTGCGACACTTCCTGCCAGGCGGCGCCCTTGACGGCCCTGGAGTCTCTCGGCGAACAGCGACCTCTCGGCCCCGCCGTGGCGAGCCGGGGAGCCGGGCGGGAGGACTTCGTCGTCCGGGGCGACGCGACGCGGAGCGGACGCCAACTGGTGGTCGAGCGAGGACCTCCGTGGCAAGACTCCACCGTGGAAGAAGATCCGGCGGAAAGTCGGGACCCGGCGGCGAGCTGGAGCGGCGGGCGCCTGGTCACGGTCTTCGAAGACCTCCGCTCGGGACAGGCCCGCCTGCGCCTGAGTGAGTTCGACGGGGACGGGACGGCCACCACAGCCGACCGGGAACTGACCCCGGGCGCCGACGCCGGCGCTCGGCCGGCGCTGGCCTGGGGCGGCAGACGCTGGGGCCTGGCCTTCCTCCAGGGCTCCCCGCGCCGACCCGTCTGGACCTTGCTCGGCCCCGGCGGAGCCCGGTTGCTGAGGGAGGCCCCCCTCGGCAGCGAGGAGCAGGCCGCGGCTCCGGAGGCGGTGATCAGCCCGGCCTGGGGCGGCGGCTTCGCCCTCGCCTGGCTCTCTCCCGCAGCCGGCGACCTGGCCGTCCGGCTGCAACTCTTCGACGAGGAGGGCGCGACCCGCGGCGCCGCCGTGGAAGTGGCCGCCGCCGCGCCGGGTCGCCACGATCTCGCGGTGGGCCGCTCGGCAGAGGGCTACCTGCTGGCTTGGGCCGAGCCGACCGCCGCGGGGGCGGATGTCCTGGTGGCGGCTGCGGTCGACCGCGATCTGGCCCCCCTCGCCGCACCTGATGCCATCACCACCGAGGGCGGAGCCCCCGACGGGCTGAACCTGGTGTTCACGGGCAGCGAAACGGTGGCCATCTTCCGCGACCTGCGGGATGGGGGACGCTATCGGCCATTCCGACTCCGTCTCGGTGCCGACGCCGGCACCCTCGGCCCCGCCACCCCGCTGGGCAGCGACCGGGACACCGGCCCCCCGGCGGCGAGTTGGACGGGAAGCGGCGTGAGGGTGAGCTGGAGCCTCCCGGCAGCGGCCGACACCGAGACGGTACGCACCGCAATCGTGGACTGCGCCGCGGCCGCCGTCGCCGCCCCGGTCCGCAACCTCGCCTGGCTGGACAAGACCACGTTGACCTGGGACCCGGTGGAAGCCGCCGTCTACGACCTGGTCAGCGGCGATCTGGCCGAACTCGCCGCCACCGGTGATTTTTCGGCCGCCGTCGACCACTGCGAGGCCGATGACCTGCCCCAAACCCAGGCCACGGTTCCCGACCGTCAGCTTCCCCGCTTCTATCTGGTCCGGGCGGTGGTGGCCGGGACACCCGGCAGCTGGAATGCCGATGCCCCGGGAACCCCGGACCGGGACCCCTCCATCGCCGCCTCCCCCACCGGCTGCCCCTGAAGGAGAGCTTGCCCCCCCCGCCTTTCGGGCCGAGCTTGAACCCGGGAGGCAAGAACGGGATGAAGAGCAGCCATCCGCTCGAGAAAGGGATCCCCCACCCGCTGATCCGCGTCCTGACTCTGGTCGTGCTGATCGCCCTCGCCGGGGCGCCCGGCCGTGCGGGCGAAGTGCCACGCGCCTCGGAAGGGAGCGGGTGGGACTTTCTCTCGACCCTGGATCACGACGAGCGCGCCCTGATCGAAGGCTACGCAGCCCAGGCCCGCCAGCTCCAGCGCATGGCCCTGGAACTTGCCCGCCGTTATCCCGGCCCCCTGCTGGAACTCCAGGTCCGGCGGGATTTGCGCCGGCTGCGCTGGCGTACCGCCGGCCCCTGGGCCGGCCGCTGGTCCGAGGCCCTGGTCTGCCCGGAAGACCGCCGGGCTTTCCGGCAGGTGGAGGGTGTGACCGCTGAAAGCTCGGCCCGCGGCGAATGGATCCGGCTGGCTCTGCGGGGTGACCGGCTGCTGAGCGCCCCCGGCTGGGCGGGCCATGCCCTGCTGATCCGGCCCGACGGTACCCTCGTGCGCCTGATGCGCCTGGAGTGAGAAAAACGCCGCCTGCCGGCGGCGTTTTCCTCGAGGGGCCGACCGGCCAGTGCCTCAGTGGCGACCGAGCAACCAGACCCCTCCCGCGATCGCCATCAGCGGAAGAAACAGGGGGGCGAGTATCACGCAGGCCGTAAAGGCCAGCAGAATCGCTCCGATGCCCATCACCGCCACCGGCAGGCCGACAAGCACACCCACCAAGGCCGCCAGGGTCGCCAGGAGCTTGATCGGAAGCAGAACCACCACGAGGAAAAGGCGAATCAGCGTTCCGATTACGATACCCATAGCGGCCAGGGTCCCCAGCAGCAAGACGATCAAGGCTCCCAGTTCGAACATCTTCTCACCTCCTCCGCCGGGGCCCGACCTGACGCCCCACCGGAAAGTGTACAACGCTCGGCGGCCGGCGGGGTTTCCGCCGGCGGGCGAAAAACCCCACCGTGGAGCGAAGAATGTACCCCGTGGCCCCGGGGGCCGGGGGGGGCGCAAGCCGCCGGGGGTGTCCGGACCCTGTCCGCGGCACCTGTCCGCATGCGGACACCTCGTCCCCAAACTCCGCGCCCGAGCGCGGGTTCAAACTGGCCCCGCTCTTGCTCTCCCACGGGGCATGGACTGGCC